>CAZAAF010000371.1:0-5274 GCA_964482575.1 uncultured Verrucomicrobiota bacterium
GCTGCTTCGCGACTCGGTCGCAAAACCCGAACTGCGCGCCGAGCTTGAAGCCGCGATGATCAAGCTGCTCGCCCCGGGCGCCACGTTCGAGGCGCGCCGGTTCGCCTGCCAGCAACTCGCCGTCATCGGCACCGACGCCTCGCTACCGGCGCTCGCCGGCCTGCTCAAGGGCGACGAGAACGCCGGGATCGCCTGCCTCGCGCTGGGCGTGCATCCGTCCGCCAAGGCCAATGGCGTCCTTCGCGACGCCCTCGCCTCCGCGCAAGGCCGGGTGCGGTTGCAGATCATCACCACGCTCGGCAACCGCCGCGACGCCGAGGCGGTGAAACCCCTCGCGGAACTGGCGCGAGACCAGGACGCGTCCGTCGCGAGCGCCGCCATCGCGGCGCTGGGCAAGATCGCCAGTGAGCCGGCCTGCGCCGCCATCGCGGCCTTGCGCAAGGACGCGAAGCCGGCTGTGGCCCGCGTCGTGGCCGACGCCTCGTTGTCCATCGCGGAGAAGCTGGCCGCCGACGGCGATGCCAAGGATGCGGTGGCGATCTGTGAGGAATTGGCGCAACCGTCCCAACCCAACAATGTCCGGCGGGGCGCGTTCGGTGCGTTGCTGCGCCTCGACAAGGACGGCGGTGAGGAGCGCATCCTCGCCACCCTCCACGGTTCCGACGACCTGCTGAAGCCGGTGGCGATTGTGGCCGTTGGCTCGTTGAAATCCCGCACCGCGGCCAAAAAGTTCGCCGCGGAGCTTCCCAAGCTCAAGCCTTGCGAGCAGGTGTTCATGATCCAGGCACTCTCGGCCAGCACCGATGAAGCGGTGGAGCCGGCGATCCGCGCCTTGGTGGGTGCCCCGGACGTTGCCGTGCGTCGCGCGGCCATCGTCGTAGTCGGCCGGCAGGAAGGTGCGTCGGCGGCGGCGCTGCTGGCCAAGGCCATGCGGGGTGAGAAATCGTCCGAGGAACTTCAGGACATCGAGGCGGCTCTGATCAGCCTGCGCGGGGGTGCGGCCACCGACAAGGCGATCGTCGCCGAGCTGGCGTCGGCGCCGGTCAATGTAAAACCCCGCCTGTTCACAGTGATGTCGCGTCGTGGGACCCATGGGGCGGTGCCGGCGTTGCTCGAGGAGACCAGCGATCTGGATCCGGCCATCGTCCAGGCGGCGTTTCAGGCCATTGGGAAACTCGCCACCGCGGAGGATTTCCCGGCGGTGGTGGAGCGGTTGGTGGGCTTGCGGGCTTCCGATGCGCGTTCCGATGCGGAGGGCGCTGCCGCGCGCGCGATGCAGAAAATCACCGAGCCCACGCAGCGGACCGAAGTTATCATGGCCCGCATGGCGAAATGCTCCGATGTCGAGGGACGCGGCTCGTTGTTGAGCCTGTTGCCGAAGACCGGCGACCCGAAGACGCTGGAGACGCTGAAGAAGGCCAGCGAGGACAACGACCCCGCCATCCGCGAGGCGGCGATCCGTGCCATGACCACCTGGCCCGATCTCGCGGTGTGGGAGCCGTTGATGAAGATTTGCCGCAAGTCGGACAGTGCCACGCTGCATGCGCTCGCGCTGCGCGGCCTGACCCGCATGGCGGCCGAGACGAACGCCAAACCGGATGCGGCGGGAATCGAGCGTTACCGCCAGTTGATGTCGGGGGCGCGCAACGCGGATGAAGTCAAGGTGGTCCTGGGCGCGCTGTCGGGCGTGGCGCACGCCGACGCCCTCAAGATCGCGTATCCGGCGCTGTCGAATGTGAATGCGCGCGCCGAGGCGGAGCTGGCCGTCCGGAAAATTGCCAACGCCATCAAGGCCCAGAATCCGGAGGCGTATCGCGAGGCGATGCAACGCCTGCAGCCGCCCAAGCCGGCGGCCAAGGCGCCGCCCGCCAAAAGCCAGCCCTCCACGAAGAAATAGGGGGGCGTTGCGGTAACAACGAGGCGTTATGAGAACGATTCGATTCCCTGTTTTGTCGGGCGTTCTGCTTGCGGTTCTCTTTTGTAACGCCCGGGCCGCCGACAACGACCCGCATCTGGTCGGGTGGTGGAAATTCGACGAGACTTCCGGCACTTGTGCGGTGGACTTGTCCAAGGGCAAACACAACGGCGTTCTCGAAGGCGACCTGACGTTTGACAAACAGTCGGTTCCCGGCCGGATCGGGAAGGCTCTCCAGTTGGATGGCGCGAAAAACCTTGTTCGAATCACCGGCTACAAGGGCGTCACCGGAACGCAGGCGCGCACCCTCGCCGTCTGGGTCAAGACGCAGGCCGTGACGGGCGAGGTGGTGTCCTGGGGGTTCAACGATCACGGCAAGATGTGGACGCTCGGGTTCATCCGCAAACATCTGGGGGTGACGCCGAAGGGCGGTTATCTTTACATGAAGGACTCGATCAGCGACGACACATGGCATCATGTGGTGGTGATGGTGCTGGAGGCGTCGCTCCCGAATCTCCACGACAACGCCCGGTTGTACAAGGACGGCGAGCCGGCGGTGATTGATGACATCGGCCTGCTCGATCTCTGGCCGGTCGAGACCGGCGACAAGCTGGATGTGACCATCGGCCAGCGGTTCAAGGGCGCGATCGACGACCTGCGGATTTATAACCGCGCGTTGTCGGAGGACGAGGTGAAGGCGTTGTTCAAGTCGGCCGGTCCGTAGGTTGCAAGCGGGTTGGAAAACGAGGAGTAGCCATGAAAAAAGGACACATCACACGGCGTGAGTTTGTAAGGGACGCAACGATGGTCGCCGCCGGCTTGACGGCGGGCGTGGCCGGTCTGGCGGCGCCAGACGCCCGGGCCGATGCCGGCAAACCGGTCGATACGTCCAAGATTCTCAATTACAACCCCGACATGGAGTATCGCCGCCAGGGCAAGACGAACCTGATGGTGTCGGCGGTCTGTCTGGGCGGACATTCGCGCAGCAACGACAAGGATCGCGCCGACGTGATCAGCCGCTGCATCGAGGCGGGCATCAACTACATTGACGCCTGCTGGGACAACGAAGTGAAACGCGATGCCCGCGCGCTAAAGGGCCGGCGCGACAAGATGTACCTGGCGCTGTCCCACGGCGCCAAGGAGGTCCGCAACGAGAATTTCCGCACGTCCAAGCGGCTGCTGGAGTCGCTCGATGAATTGCTCCGGGACTCGGGACAGGACTACACCGACCTCTGGCGCAGCACCTGCATGGAGCCGGGCGGCCGGCACACGTTCGATACCGCGGCCGAGATCGTGGACGCACTGGAGAAGGCGAAGAAGCAGGGCAAGGCCCGCCACATCGGTTTCTCCACGCATGACCGCCGCTGGATCAAATTCATGGTCGAGTATTTCCCGCAGATCGACGTGGTCTGCTTCCCGTTCACCACGATGAGCAAGCGGGCGCCGACGGACAGCCTGTTCCCGGCGCTGAAGAAATGCGATGTCGGCGCTTTTGGCATCAAGCCGTTTGCCGCCGGGTCGCTCTTTACGGGCGAGAAGGAGGAGGATTACCAACGCGCCCGCCTCGCCATCCGGTACATCCTGCGCACGAACACGGTCATCCCCATTCCCGGCATGCACAGTGTCGCCGAGGTGGACAACGTGGCCCTGGCGGTGAAGGAGCGTCGCGAACTGGATGGAAAGGAGAAGGCCGAGCTTCACAGTCTCAACGGCGAGATGCTCGCCAAACTGCCCGGCCATTATCAGTGGCTGAAGAACTGGGAATACGTTTAGGCCGAACGGGCGCGCATGAAACTCTGGCCCTCGTTGCTCATCCTGGCCCCGGCCATCGTCCTGCTGGCGGAACCACCCAAGCCTGCAGGCGACGGGAAACCTCCGGCCAGGAAGCCGCTGTTGTTGCTCGAGGACGATGCGGATTCCAAGCCATCCGGCAAGCCGGGCGCCGACAATAGCCGTTGCCAGGTCTGTCACCTGAACTTTGCGCAGGATAAATGGGTGATTGCCCATGCCCGGGCGGGCATCGGGTGCGCCAAATGCCACGGTATCTGTGACGCGCACATCGCCGACGAGTCCTGGGCTTCAGGCGGCAACGGCACCGCGCCGGATGCCATGTATCCGCGGGCGAAAATCAGCGCGTTCTGCATGACCTGCCACGCGAAGGAGAAGATGCCCGCGGATGCCCACAAGGATTTCCTCGCCGACACCACGGGCAAACAGACCTGCACCGACTGCCACGGCAAACACCGCCTGGCGAAGCGCAAGTGCAGGTGGAAATAAACGCGCCTTCGTGGCCCATCCTTCCGTCGATCGGTGGTGGTACCGCACACGGGGCTTGGTAACACCGTCCACTTGCATTAGGATGATGTCATGCCAGAGGCCGCAGATTTCTTGTTGAAGGCCGGCGATGCGAAGGGCGGATGGCCGTATCGCCTGGGAACAGCGCCGTCGCCCGAGCCGACCTGTTTCAGCCTGATGGCGCTGGCCGGTGTGCGCGAAGCCGCCGCGGCACGCGAGGCGGCCGTCCGCTGGCTGGAATCGCGGATGAATGCGGACGGCGCGCTCACGCTCATCGGGGACACCCAGCCGCATTGGAGCACGTCGCTGATGACCATCGCGCTGACGCGCCTCGGGGTTCGCGGCGATTTGCGGGACAAGGCTGTTCGCTGGCTGCTCGCATGGAAGGGCGAACAGGCGCCTCCCAGCCGGGAGAACATCCTCAATGGCTCGCTTCAAGGATGGCCCTGGGTCAGCGGCACTTTCAGTTGGGTCGAGCCGACCTGCTACGCGATGCTCGCGCTCAAGCTCGCGGGACACGGCGGCGATTTGCGCGTCGCGGAGGCGGAACGATTGCTGCTGGACCGCATTTGCGAGGATGGCGGATGGAACTACGGCAACCGCCTCGTTTACGACGCGGCCTTGCCGGGGTACCTGACCACCACTGCGCTGGCCGCCGTGGCGTTGCAGGATTCCACCGCCGCGCGCCCCACGGTGGAGCGGGGACTGGCGTTCCTGGACAAGGGCCTTCAGGCGCACAAGTCCGCACTCTCGTTGTCGCTGGCCATCCTCTGCTTCCAGGTGTTTTCCAAACCGGTCGCACCGCTTGTCGAGGCGCTCCAGTCCCGGCAGGCAGGTGATGGAAGCTGGCGGCAGCAGGTCCACCTCACCGCGCTGGCCAGTCTGGCGCTTCAAGCCGCGAACGGCGGCGTGAACGCCTTCGCCCTGCCGCGCGCGTGATGCTGCGCGGGCGGTCCCGGATTGTTGAAGCCCCGCCCCGGGGGCGGCCTTACACGATCTCTTCCTTGGCCGCGTCCCAACGCACCTGTTTCCGCCGGACGTAGGATTCGACGGACATCAGCGAC
>CAZAAF010000372.1:0-5266 GCA_964482575.1 uncultured Verrucomicrobiota bacterium
TCACAAACTGCCAATAGACCGTGCCCGGCACAAACGGCGTCGGCTTCTGGTTCGTCTTACGGTCGGTCAGCGCGGGGTAGGAAATCACCAGCTCCTGTTTGGCGCGGGTGACGGCCACATAGAAGAGACGGCGCTCCTCGGCCACCTCGCCGGTGGCCTGCGTGCGCGGATGCGGCATCTGCGTGTGGCCCGCGCCGACAAGCCAGACGCCGTCCCATTCCAGGCCCTTCGATGAATGAATCGTCGAGAGGATCACCGCGTCCTGCGGATGAACCTCGTCGGTGTCGCGGCTGAGATTGAAGCCGTCGAGAAAGTCGTGCAGCGAACCGGAGGCGTTTTCCATCGACATGGCCAGCGTGTGGAGCGTCGCGAGCCGTTCCTCGCCATCCTTCGGGTAGTTCGCCAGCATCAGCGGCTTGATCTTCTCGAACAGCAGCTTCCCCTTCGCGCCGATCGTCGGCGCGTTGCGCAGGGTGTGAATCCATCGCGGCAGGTCCGCAGCCTCCTCCGGCCAGAGCTGGTCCTCCACAAACTGTCCGCGGTGCGCCGCGATGGCCTTCGCGGCCGCGCCCTCGCCGATGCCGGGAAACTGTGTCAGCGCGCGCAACAGCGCGATCTTGTCGCGCGGGTTTTGCGCCACGCGCAGGAAGCAGAGGAAGTCCTTCACCTCCGCCGCGTCGGCCAGCGCGAGGCCGCCGTATTTCTTGTAGGGGATGCGGTACTGGTTCAGCAGCACCTCCAGCGCCGTCAGCGTCCGCGACGAGCGCGCCAGCACCGCGCATTCGCAACCGCGCTTGCCCGCCTTCTTGCGGGCGAGAATCCACTTCACGATGGCGACCGCCTCATGCGCCGGCGCCAGGTATTTCCGGTATTCGATCGTGCCCTGCGCGCCGTTGGCGGCCTGGAGACGGAGCGCGCTTTCGGTGGCTGCCACCACCTCGTTGGCGAGGTCGAGGATCGGCTGCGCGCTGCGGTAGTTGTTCTCCAGTTTCAGGATCTGCGCGTCGCGGTTCTTGGCGGGGAAATCGGTGATCAGCTTCACCTCCGAGCCGCGGAACGCGTAGATGGACTGGTTGGCGTCGCCGACGACCATGAGATGGTGCGGGTTCAACCCGTCGAGGATCGCCTGGTTGAGCCGGTTGTTGTCCTGCATCTCGTCCACCAGCACATAACGCCATTGGTCACGCAGGTGTTTCGCCCAGGCCGCGTCGCGCTCCAGCCGTTGCGCCCAGAGCACGAGCAGGTCGTCGTAGTCCACGACGTTTGCGGCGCGCTTGAGTTCCTCGTAGGCGGCCACGACCTTCAGCATCCGCTTCGTGTGCCCGCCAAACTGCGGGTCGAACACCTCCGCCACCGGCGTGCAGGTGTTGCGCGCGAACGAATACAGCTCGTTGAGCCGGCCCGGCACGAAGAGCTTCGACTTCGATTCGAGGCCGGTCTGTTTCAACGCGGACTTCCAGATGGACTGCGCCTCGGATTCGTCGAGCGTGGAGAAATGGCTGTTGGTGAGGCCGAACTTCTCGCCCTCCTTGCGCATCAGCAGGCTGGCGACGGCATGGTAGGTGCCGACTGTGAGCCGGTCGTTGGCGGATTTGCGGGCGATGCCTGCAACGAGCGCCTCAACGCGCCCGGCCATCTCGTTGGCGGCCTTGCGCGTGAAGGTGATCATGAGCACGGCGCTGCGCGGCACGCCGGAGCGCACCAGCGACGCCACCCAATGGACGCTCGTGGCGGTCTTGCCCGTGCCTGCGCCGGCCATCACGAGGATGCGCCGGGCCCGGCACGCCACCACCGCGGCTTGTGACGGATTCAGTTTCATCAAAGGCGCGATAGGAAACCCACCGCCGCCATGACCGGCAAGCAGAAAAGTTTTTCCCGGGACGATTGCACGCTTGACACTCCGACACGCGTCGTCATTTGCGCGTTTTGCGCCCATAAACTAAGGTTCGCCATGAATGCTGGAACCCAGACGTCCTGTGAATGTTGCGGACGGTTCAATGCCGTCCTTTCCGCCGTGGCCCCGCTCGGCCCGCTGCTGGCGCGGCTGGCGCTCGGCGCTGTCTTCTTCGCGCACGGCTCGCAAAAACTGCTTGGTTGGTTTGGCGGCCATGGCTGGTCGGGCACCATCGGCTTCATGCACGACAAGCTCGGCATCCCCGTGGCGTTCGCCGCGCTGGCGATCATCGCGGAATTCTTCGGCGCGCTCGGCGTGCTGACGGGCCTGCTGACGCGGCTGGCGGCCTTCGGCCTGGCTTGCGTGATGGCGGTGGCCGTCACCCAGGTGCATCTCGCCAACGGTTTCTTCGCCGACAAACACGGCTTCGAATACCCGCTCACGCTGGGACTGGTTGCGCTGTCGCTGGTCTTTTCCGGTGCCGGCCCGTGGAGCCTGGACGCGCTGGTGTGCCGGCTTTGCAAGAAGCGGGAGTGAATTCTGCGGACGCTTACACCGTCGCCGCGGTTTCCCCGGCGTCCCTGAGCCATGCGGCGGCGCGGGTCTTTAACTCGCGGCGCTGCTCATTTGTGAGACCGCGCGGATCGAAGCGGTAGGTGTAGTGCAGCGCCACGATTTCCTCCAGCGGAGGAATGCGCAGGCCGGCGCGCCGGGCTGTGTCCAGCCGGTGCATCCATTCACCCAGCGGTTCCTCCTCGCGTCGCGGGAAGCCTGCGCGGGCCAGGTGCTTTTCGATCAGGTAAAACTCCGAGTCGGCGCCGGCATACACGGGTCTGGTTGCGCGTGATTTCCGGTCCTTCCGGCGGACGCGGCCTTTCTTCCCGAAAATCCGCCAGAGGAACCAGAGCACCAGGACTGGGACGAACCATCCCACGACGCGCAGGAGGGCGGCGCGGTCGCCGTAGTAGCGCCAACTGGCGAGGCGGTATTTCAGCGCGGAGGCGAGATCGCTGACCCATTGGAACGTGGAATTCTGCGCGTCCTCCATGCCGCCCCAGGCTGCGGGCGTGGTGTCGAAGTCCCGCCACGCGCCGTTCATGTGGACCAGCACCCAGGCATGCGCGTGGCGCTGGCGCACGATGTATTCGCCGGTGGAATCGGTGGCACCCTGGACAGCGTAGCCCGTGGCGTACCGCGCCGGGACGCCCGCCTGCCGGAGCAGCAGCGTCGTGGCCGTGGCGAAGAACTCGCAGTGGCCCGCGCGGTCGCGCAGCAGGAACCGGTTGAGCGCGGTCGGACCGCCCGGCGTGGCGGCGGATTGCAGGTGCGTTCGATAGGTGAAATGATCGTGGAAGAAATGGATGACCCGTCGCAGGACTTCAGCCGGCGGCCGGCCCGCCAGATTGAGTTCGCCGGCGATTTGCGCGAGGGCGGGAATCTCCGCGGCAGGGACGGCCAGGTCCTGCTGCGTGGGAGGCTCATCGAGGGTGGAGATGCCGCAATACTTCACCGTGTAGCGGGTCAGTGGCAGCGTGTAATGAACGCGCACGGTTCCACAACGGTTGGCTTCCACCGTGCCGGCAATCAGTCCTTCCAGCCGGCACGGGCCGTCGGGCAGCGGGAGAAGGCCCGCATTCTGCGGCATCGCCATCGAGAGGGTGGCGGTTGCCGACGGCGGCTGCGGGGACAGCACCCAGGAGGTCGGTTCCGTCGCCGACTGCACCGAGCTGAACTTGAACACGGTCGCGATCCACATGGCGGTCCTGCCGGACGGATTGTAGCTGTCGTAACTGGTCCGGCGCAGAAGGGCGGGCGGCGGCTGTTGGCCGTCCATCCGGACCCGCAGCACGATCTGGTTGGACATCTTCAACTCCCCCAGCGAACCGATGGCGGTCTGCCGTTGGGTAAGGTCCACGGTGCCGCTCACGAGCCCGCTCACCCGGCTTTCGATCCACGCCTGCAACTCGATCAACTGGGAGTGCCCGCCGTACCCGGCGAGACTGACAAGCGCCGTCATCACCACCCACACCCACGCCGCCGCTGCGCGGCTGCGGATGGTCCAGAGCATCCACCCGCCGAGCACGACCACGCCGGTGTAGAACCGCAGGTCGCGCTCGTTGGCGACGCTTGCCGCGACGAAGCAGGCCACGAAATACCCGTACGGCACGAACCAGCCCGCGGGCCTCGTCATGCGCCCGTCACGGCCCTTGCGGTGCAGGAACAGCGAGAAGGTGCTGAGCGTCACGCGGTCTTCCGCGCAGTACAGTGTGGCGGTCAGGAACGGAAAGAAGATCAACGGCAGCAACGGCGTAAACCGGAACGTCGCGTGCAGCATGTCCGTCGTCATGAAACTGTAGCCCAGCGCGCCCAGGAACAGGATGTAGCTCAGGTCCCAGAAACGGTTCATGTCCGTCTCGGTGAAATCCCAACGCCATCGGATCCACCGCGGCAGTTCCAGGATCACCGCGCCGGGGATGCCGAGCCAGAGCCATCCCACCTCCCATCCCCAGAACAGGAGCGTCAGGCCGAGCAGGAAGGGAGGCATCTTCACCATCGCGACAGTTCCTCCTGGATGCTTCCCGCCCGCAGCACGTGGAAATGCTGCGGCTCCTTCTGCATCGGACCGGGGTCGAAGGATCCGGGGCGGCCATCCGCCGTGACAATACACACGCGCAACGGCACGCGCAGCCCCTGCAGCCGCCTCACCAACCGCTGCCGCGGTTCATCCCACACCAGGAACACGCACACGCAGCCGCTCACCAGCGGCGCATGGCGCAACACCAGCGATTCTAGCGCCGCAAAAGGTCGCTCCTCGCACGCGTGGACGCCCGCCAGGATTTCCAGCATCCGGTCCACGTTGCCGACGCCGCGCCCGGCCGTGAAACAATACGCCTCGGTTCCGACGAACAGCAGGTCCAGCAACGATTCCTGTGTCTGCAGGGTGCTCACGAACGACGCTGCCACCGAGACCGCCTCCTCGAATGCCGTGTCGTCGCCGGCCGAGGCGAACGTGTCGAGGATCAGGGCATGCCGCACGAAGAACAAATCCTCGTGTTCGCGCACAATCAGTCGGTCCGTCTTGGCGACACTTTTCCAGTGGATGTACCGCAGCGGATCGCCGGGACGGTAGTCGCGCAGCGACACGAACTCGTCCGACTGGCCCACGGACGTGGCTTGCGCGACGCCGGCGGTCTGATACTGCCGCGTGCCGGGCAGGGCGATGGGCGGCAGGTGATAGCGTTTGGGCAGGATCAGCATGGACTGCGCCAGCGGCAGGCGCCAGTGGCCGAGCGTCATCCCGAAGATGTCCTTCCGCGCCAGTGTCAGGCCCGTGAAGTGGACCCGCCCGCGCCGTTGCGGCGTCACCTCGAT
>CAZAAF010000373.1:0-5241 GCA_964482575.1 uncultured Verrucomicrobiota bacterium
CGCGAAGCAGCTGCTCGAACTTCCGCAACGGCTCAACGTTCTGGCCGGACTCGTATTTCGCGGCGTCGGCAATGATCTGGGACATGTCGGCGGCTTGCAACTCGAGCGCAGCGCCGAGAGTCACGAGGATGGCGAGTGTTCGTTTCATGTGTTTTCCTTTTCCAAATAGTCAGCGGCTAGATCAGCCAGGGCGGACGCGGTTCGCGGTGCCGCATGCGGTTGGCCTCTTCGTTATCAAAGCTCTCCTTCACGGGATCCCAGCGCAGCTTCCGGCCCAGGCGCAGGCCGATGTTCATCGACTGGCAGATCGTCTGCGAGCGATGCGCCGCCTCCGGATGACAGATGGTCGGCCGGCGGCTGCGGATGGAATCGAGCAGGTTGCGGACGTGGTCGCCCGCGTTGGACCAACTGACGCTGAGATTGCCGCGCAGGCTGAGAATGGACTTCGGTTCGGCGGTCACCTCGTTGGTCTCGTCGTCCACCTGAATCCAGCCCTCGTCGCCAATGTAGCGGATGTAACGGTCCTTGAACGTCTTCCGCGAATACATGACGCACTTGATGCCGTCGGCATAGCGGCAATGCACCTCCGCCGTGACGGGCGTCTCGCTCATGTATTTCGCCGGGTCGGGCCAGGTGCATTCCCCCTCGAATTCCACCGGGCCGGTGTCGTCGCGGCGGAGCAGCCATTGCATCTGGTCCACATAATGGCAGCCCATGCCGATGATCGGGCCTTCGCCGGTGTCCCAGAAATAATTCCATCCGTTGACGCGTTCCGGGACGAACGGCTGCCACTGCACCGGGCCGAGCCAGGTGTTGTAATCCCAGCCCGCCGGCACGGGCGTGGCCTTGCCATGCCCCACCGTCGGGCCGGTCCAGACCTGGATCTCCACCGTGTGCAGGCGGCCGATCTTCCCCTGGCGCACCATCTCCACGGCAAAACGATAGGAGGCCGTCGAACGGCGCTGCGTGCCGCCCTGGTAGATCGTGCCGAAACGGCGGCAGGTCTCCACCAGCTTGCGCCCCTCGCTGATGCACATCGAGATCGGCTTTTCGCAGTAGATGTCCTTGCCGGCGCGCGCGGCATAGATCGAGGCCGTCGTGTGCCACCGGTCGCCGGTGGCGATGAAAACCGCATCCACATCCTTCTGCGCCAGCAGCTCGCGGAAGTCCGGATACGTGCGGCAATCGGTGTTGCCGTAATGCGTATCGATCAGCGCCTTGGCGGATTTCATCCGGTCCTCACGGCAATCGCTGACCGCGACGAAATGGATGTCGGGCTGCGCGAGGAAGTTCGGCATCACATAGCGAGCGCGACCGCCGATGCCGATATTGGCAAAGGTGACGCGGTTGCTGGGCGCGACGGTGCCATCGAGGCCCAGCGCCGAGGCGGGCAGGATGGTCGGCACCGCCAGCGCGGTCGAGACGCGCTGGAGGAACTGGCGGCGGCTGAGTCCGGTTCCGGATGCGGAAGGCGACAGGGAGGTGTGTGGTGTCATGTCAGGGTCTCCAGGCTGATTCATTGCACACACGCTAGCGGCTCCGACCCGTACGACAAGTGCGCCCTTTTACAAAAACACGCATTTCTTTTACAGAATCTTCCGGCCGCCCGCCGTCCCCTTGGCGTGCCCACCGGTTTCTCTTGGCAACGTCCGTCCATGACCCCGATCTTACACGCACCACGGCGCGCGCGGTTCGCGCCACATCATCCGGTTCGCATCCTCGTTGTCGAACCGCTCGGTGGCCGGGTTCCACTTCAGCTTCCGGTTGAGCCGGGCGCTGATGGTCATCGCCTCGACGATGCTCTGCGCGCGATGGCCGACCTCCGGATGGCAATCCGGCTGGCGGCGGCTGCGGACGCAGGAGAGGAAGTTGCCGATGTGGCCGCCGGCGTTGGACCAGCTCGCGCCGCCGGCCTTCTTCAGGTTCAGGATGGACTTCGGCTCGGCGGTGACGGCATCGGTGTCGTCATCCACCTGGATCCAGCCCTCGTCGCCGATGTAGCGGATGTAACGGTCCTTGAACTTGCCGCGCTGGTAGATGACGCCTTGAATGCCGTTGGCGTACCGGCAGCGGAACGTGCCGGAGATGGCCGTCTCGCTCATGAACTTCACCGGGTCGGGCCACTCGATGTCGCTGGTCTCGAACTCCACCGGGCCGGTATGGTCGGTGCCAAGCACCCATTGCATCTGGTCGGTGTAGTGCGTGCCCATGTCCGTGTGCATGCCTTCGCCGGTGTCCCAGAAACACATCCAGCCGTGGCCTTGCACGCGACCGGGGACGTAGGGACGCCACGGCACCGGGCCGAGCCACATGTCGTAGTTCCAGCCCTCCGGCACCGGTTCCGATTTCTGGTGCGGGACGGTGGCGCCGCACCAGACCTGGCTCTCCACGGTGTGCACCTTCCCAATCTTGCCTTGGAGCACCATGTCGCGCGCGAACCGGTACGACGCCGTGGAGCGGCGTTGCGTGCCGGCCTGGTAAATCGTGCCAAGCCGGCGGCAGGTCTCCACGAGCTTGCGGCCTTCGCCGATGGTGAGGCTGATCGGTTTTTCGCAGTAAATGTCCTTGCCGGCGTGTGCGGCGAACAGCGAGGCCGTCGTATGCCAGCGGTTGCCCGTGGCAATAAACACGGCATCGATGTCCTTCTGCGCGAGCAGCTCGCGGAAGTCGGGATACGCGCGGCAATCCTTCGTGCCGTAATGCTCATCGATCAATATCTTGGCCGAGGCGAGCCGCTCGGCCCGGCAGTCGCTGACCGCCACCCACTGGAGTTCGGCAAACGAGAGGAAGTTCGGCAGGATGTAGCGGGCGCGGTTGCCGATGCCGATGCCGCCGAGCACGATGCGGTTGCTCGGCGCCACGGCGCCGTCCAGGCCGAGCACGCGGCCCGGGATGATCAGGGGGGCGGCGGTGAGAGCGGCGCGTTGGAGAAACTGGCGGCGGGAAAGACGGGACGGTTTCATTTCGTTCATAAAGGTCTCATCATTTGGGATGAGCGGCGGTTCATCGTGGCCGGACATCATCTTCACCGGGCCATCGGTTGTAAAGAACTTCAAGAGTGAACCAAAGTATCAAGCCGGGGCGTCCATCAACTCACTCAGCTTCGCCGCCGCCTGTTCCCACTTCGCCGTGGCCTCCGTCAGGTCGTCGGTGACGCCGGTCAGTTCGCGATTCACCGCCACGGCCCGACCGGGCTGCTGGTAGGTGTCGGGATTCTCCAGCTCGGCGGTGAGTTCCTTCTGCCGCTGCTCCAGCCGGGCGATCTGCTTCTCCAGGTCATCCACCATCTTCTGCCGCGTCTTCCGCTCGCGGGAACGGGCCTGCCGCGCCTCGGCTTCCTGCCGTTTCTGGTCGCGCAGTTTGGCGCGCTTGTCGTCGGTCGGAGCCGACGAGGCCTTCTCCTCCCGGCCGCCGGCGGTGAGCGCGGCCTGGGCGGACGCGGCGGACGTCTTGTCGAGGTAATACTGGTAGTCGCCGTGGTAATGCGTGAGCTGGCCGGCGTTCACGTGCAGGACATGCCGCGCCAACTGGCGGATGAAATAGACGTCGTGGCTGATGAAAACAAGCGTGCCCTCGAACTGGCCCAGCGCGCTCACCAGCGCGTCGATGCTCGCCATGTCGAGGTGCGTCGTCGGCTCGTCCATCAACAGCAGGTTGGGCGGGTCGAGCAGCAGCTTCACCAGCGCCAGCCGGCTCTTCTCACCGCCGCTGAGCACGGCCACCGGCTTGAACACGTCGTCGCCCCGGAACAGGAACGAGCCGAGCACCGTGCGCGCCGCCTCCACGGAAATCGTCTGGGCCGTATCGAGCGCCTCCTCCAGCACCGTGCGCTCCGGCTTGAGCATTTCCACGCGATACTGCGCGTAGTAGCCAACCTTGACGTTCAGGCCCGGCTCGCGGACGCCGGACTGGACCGGCAGCACCCCGGCGAGGATTTTCAACAGCGTGGATTTGCCTGCGCCGTTAGGGCCGACGAGCACGATGCGCTGGCCGCGCTCGGCCTCGAAGTTCATGCCGTGATAGACAATATTCTCGCCGTAGGCGTGGTGGATGTTCTTCAGCGAGATCGCGCGCAACCCGCTGCGGCGCGGCTGCGGGAAACGGAATTTGATCGTGCGGGCGTCGTTCACCGGCGCCTCGATCTTTTCCATGCGCTCGATCTGCTTGAGCTTGGCCTGCGCCTGCGAGGCCTTGCTGGCCTTGGCACGGAAACGGTCGGCGAACTCCTGCAGGCGCTGGATGTCGCGCTGCTGGTTCTTGTAGGCGGCGAGCAACTGCTCCGCCTGCGCCTCGCGCTGGACCAGATAATCGTCGTAGTTGCCGCGATAGCGCAGCAACCGGCTCTGGCGGATTTCCACGATGCTACCGACAAGCTGGTTCAGGAACTCGCGGTCGTGCGAGATCATGAGGACCGCACCGGGATAGGTCTTGAGGTACTCCTGCAACCAGCGCAACGCTTCGAGGTCGAGATGGTTGGTCGGCTCGTCGAGCATCAGCAGGTCGGGCTGTTGCACGAGCAACCGCGCCAGGTGCGCGCGCATCACCCAGCCGCCGCTCATCGCGCTGGCGGGCCGGTGGAAATCCTTCTCGCGGAACGCCAGCCCGCGCAGGATGGTCTTCGCCTTCGGCTCGAGTTCGTAACCGCCCAGCGTCTCGAACCGCGACTGCATCTGATGGAAATCGTCCGTCTCCGTGGCGTCGCCGTCCTCGAACGCCTTCAGTTCCCGGCGCAGCGCCGTGATCTCCGGCGTGATGGCCGTGGCCAGTTCCAGAACCGTCTCGTCACCCACCGGCACGTTCTCCTGCGGCAGGTGGCCGATGGTCGCACCGCGTTCGAGGGCCACCTCGCCCTCGTCCGGGGCGTCGAGCCCCAAGAGGAGCGAGAACAGCGTGGACTTGCCCGCGCCGTTCGGCCCGACCAGCCCGAGGCGGTCGCCGCGGTTGATCTGGAGCGTCGCGTCCTCGAACAGGACGCGCGCGCCAAACGCCTTGGTGATACCGGAAATCGTCAGCATGAAAAGTCGGGAAGATTAGGGGTTGCGAAGGATGCAAGCAAGCCCGGAGTCCGTGGCACCATCATTTCGCGGGACCCAATTGCAACGTCCGCCATCCCACCCAGTCCAGCGGCAGCCCGGCCCAGTCCACCGGCATCAGCGCCGGATCGAAATGCGTGTGCGCGCTCGTCAGGATGCGCTGCGGGGCGCCCAGCGCGCCCAGCGGCACGCGAACCGCGAGTTCCCG
>CAZAAF010000374.1:0-1140 GCA_964482575.1 uncultured Verrucomicrobiota bacterium
TGGAATGTGCGATGCTCGACTCCAGCACCATGCTTTCACTTCTCAATCGCTATCGCGCCCGGAGGTCGCGATCCACCTCGTTCGACGACGACGTTGGAGGCTCATGGCATAGTCGGACGCCATGGCGGAACGGGCTTCCAAGCCCGTTCCTGGAGGAAAGGAGACGGGCGTTAGCGAATTAACTTGACAATGTTAGCAAATTCTCTTACCATGAACCCGACGATGAAAACCGTCCGTCGCGAGTGGCCGGTTGACGCCCCGCCGCCCGGGGCGGTGGCGGTGCTGGCGGGCGACCGCCCTCACGGCCGGTCCCGGTCCACGGCAATCCTTCATGCGCTCCTCCCGTTGCTTTTTTCTATTTTTTGTGTGTTTTGTGATCTGCGATTTTGCGAAACGAAGCCAAATCCGAAAATTCAACCCACGTCGTTGCAATAGGTTACAAATCATTATGTCGCACAATCAATAAAAACGAACCCAAATGTTGTCTAGGAATGGGGTGGGATCTCACATAGAGGCGCAAGGACGCGAAGGCGGGGAAACATGATTCGGTCCCAACGGTAGCCGCGAAGGACGCGAAGGGCCGCGAATCGGAACCCTCGCTGGCGATAAGCCTTCTTCCCTTTCCCTTTCGTCCCTTTCGTGTTTTTCGTGGTGTCCCATTCTACGAAACGAAGCCAAATAATTCCGTGCGGGCTGATCCCGGCCGGCCCGACCGCCAGGGGCGCATGCTACCAAAGGCGCAGCCGGCTTTTGGAGAACAGGCTGGAATTCCGACCCCGCAACGTGTGAAATCCATCCCATGACTGCGACGCGAACATCGCCGACTCGCATCTGTTCCATCGAGGTGGAGCCGCTGGACATCCCCTTGAAAGAGCCCTTTGGCATTTCGCAGGGCGTCCAGGTGGTCGCCCGCAACGTCCTCGTGACGGTCGCGCTGGCGGATGGGACGCGGGGTTATGGCGAGGCCGCGCCGTTCGCCGCCTACAACGGCGAGACACAGGACGACGCCCTCCGCACGCTCCGCCGGGCGCGCACGTGGCTCCCGGGCCGCAACGCCCGCGCCTGGCGCGCGCTGGCCGGGGAGTTCTTCAAACGCGGCGGATGCCACTGCGGCGCGGCCCAGTGCGCCTTCGAGACGGC
>CAZAAF010000374.1:1150-5222 GCA_964482575.1 uncultured Verrucomicrobiota bacterium
GCCGTGGCGGCCAGGGACGCCGCCCTTCGGGACGAGACGGCCGTGCTCGATGCCCTCAAGCGCCACGAGCGCGTGCCGTTGTGGCGCTATTTCGGCGGGGCCGGCACGGTGCTCGAGACCGACATGACTGTCACCACCGGCTCGGCGGCTGACGCCTCCGCCGCCGCGCGCGCCATCCTCCGGCGCGGCATTCGCGCCATCAAGATGAAGATCGGCGGGCACGGTACGGCGCATGATCTGGCGCGCATCGCGGCCGTGCGCGAGGTGGCGCCGGATGCGCCGCTCATCCTCGACGGCAACGCCGCCATCTCCCGTTCCCAGGCGCGCGACCTGGCGGCGGGCATGAAGAAACGCGGCATCGCCCCGGCGCTGCTGGAGCAGTGGCTGGCGAAAAACGATCTCGATGGCGCGCGCGCGCTCGCCGAAGAAACCGGCTGGCTCGTGGCGGCCGACGAAGCCTGTTGCTCGGCGCAGGATGCCCGGCGCATCGCCCGCAAACGCGCCGCGCAGGTCATCAACATCAAGCTCATGAAGGCCGGCATCGCGACCGCGCTCGACATCGCCCGCGTGGCGCGCGCGCAGCGGCTCGACCTGATGATCGGCGGCAACATCGAGTCCATCCTCGCCATGAGCGTCTCGGCGCATTTCGCGGCGGGCCTGGGCGGGTTTCGTTTCGCCGACCTCGACACGCCGCTGTTCATGGCGGCCAACCCATTCCGTGGCGGGTATGAACGGAAGGGCGCGCGCCTCTCCGTTGCCCGCATCACCGCCGGCCACGGCGTGACCCCTCGATGAATGCAACGCCGTTGAATCCGACTGCAGCGGCGGTCTATGACCGCCGGCCGGTGGTCCGCGCAATCCAAGCCGCTTTTTCCCAATTCCCAGGAGGTTGCCATGACTGAAAAAACATCCCTTATCCGCCGGTCGTGGGCCGTCGCGTGGTGCGCGGCCGTGTTGTGGTGCCTCGGCGCGGGACCGTCGGGCGCGCAGGAGCCTGTGGCGTGGAAGGCTGGCGTCGCCTCGGTGAAGATCACGCCGGAGGGCCCGGCCTGGATGTCCGGTTACGGCTCGCGCACGAAACCCTCCGAGGGCGTGGCGAGCGATCTCTTCGCCAAGGCCCTCGCCATCGAGGATCCCTGCGGCACGCGGTTGGTGATTGTGACGATGGACCTCATCACCGTGCCGCGCACACTGCGCGACTGGCTGGAGAACCAGTTGCACGAGAAGTTCGGCCTCAAGCCCGGTTCGTTGTTGATGAACTGCTCCCATACGCACTGCGGTCCGGAGTTGAGCGAGTCGGCCCTCGCCGGGCGGATGCTGAATCCCGCGTTCGCCCCCGTGGCGGAGAAATACACAGCGCAGTTGAAGGACAAGTTGCTGTCCATCGCCGGCGATGCGCTGAAGCGGCTCGCGCCCGCGCGGCTGGACTACATGCGCTCGCGGTGCGGCTTCGCCATGAACCGACGCCGCCCGACGCCGGCCGGTTTCACCAATGCGCCGAACTCCGCCGGCCCGGTGGACCACGACGTGCCGGTGTTGCGCGTGACCAACCCGCAGGGCCAGCTCGTGGCCGTGCTGTTTGGCTACGCGTGCCACAACACCACGATGGGCGACTACATGATCCGCGGCGATTACGCCGGCTACGCGCAGCAGTATGTCGAGGAAATGCACCCGGGCGTGACGGCGATGTTCATGATCGGCTGTGCCGGCGACCAGAACCCGTATCCGCGGCGCAAAGAGGAGCTTTGCAAAGCCCATGGCCGCTCACTGGCCGTGGCCGTCAGCGCGGCGCTGGAGACCGTGCCGAAACCGCTGCAGGGTCCGTTGAGCGTGGCGCTGGCGGATGTGACGCTGGACTTTGCCCCGCCGCCGTCGCGCGAGGAACTGGAGAAGACCGCCGCCACCGCGAAGGATCCTGCGCGCGGTCATGCGCTGGGCCTGCTGAAGCAACTCAAGGAGGACGGCAGGATTCGTTCGACGTATCCCTGCCCGGTGCAGGTGGTGCGATTCGGCGCCGACCTGACGCTCGTGGCCATCGGTGGCGAGACCTGCGTGGATTATTCGCTGCGACTGAAACGCGAGCTGGCCGGTCCGGCGGTCTGGGTGGCGGGCTACAGCAATGACGTCTTCGCCTATCTGCCGTCGCTGCGGGTGTTGCGCGAGGGCGGCTACGAGGCCAGCGGCGCGATGCTTTACTATTCCCTGCCGGGACCGTTCACCGGGACGGTCGAGGATCGCGTCGTCTCGAAAATCCTCGAGCTGGCGCGTACGCCGATCCGGTCGGAACCCGCCGCAGTGGACATCAATGTCGGCGAGCAGAAGACGGTGACCCTGTGCAACGGTGGGAGTGCAACGGTGAAGCTGCTCCGGTTTGAGGAGAAACGCGACAGCCTCCGCCGCGCGCTCCGCGGCGCGCGCGTGACCATCGAACTCAACGGGAAGCCGTTGACGCTCGAGTGTTCGACCTATCACCTGCCGGTCACCGTGGGCGGTGTGCAGATTGATTGTCCGATCATCCAGAATTACAACGAGGACGGGGACGATTATTGGGGTCTCGACGCCGACGCGCGGCTGCGGCTCTGGCCGGCGGGCTGGCCGTGGATCACGCCCGGCACGTTCGGGTATCCGCTCCATGAGCGGTGGTTTGCGAGCCACACGTTGATGGCCAACCAGATCGCCGACGGCGAGCAGGTCAAAAAGAAGCCGGTCTATTATCATTGGGGCCTCGATTTCGGCGGCGCGGAGTTGATGGAGGATGTCCATGCCGCCACCGACGGCGAGGTGGTGTCGGTCGCCAACGAGGTGCTGGAGAAGGACAAGTACCCGGCGCTGGTGAAGCCGCGCGCCGATGTGATCTACCTGCGCGACGGCCGCGGCTGGTTCTACCGCTACAGCCACCTCGATTCGATTGACCCGGCGGTGACGCTCGGCGCGCGCGTGAAGCTTGGCCAGAAGATCGGCGTGCTCGGCAAAAAGGGCGCGAGCGGCGGGTGGTCGCACCTGCATTTCGACATCGTCGCGCCGCAGCCGAGTGGGCGCTGGGGCATCCTGGAACCGTACGCGATGGTCTGGGAGGCGTATCACAATGCCCATCCGATCGAGACGTTGCAGGCCGTGTCGAGGCCGCACCAGCTCGCCGCCGTGGGCGAGACCGTCACGCTCGACGGCAGCCGTTCGTGGAGCCTGCCCGGCACCAACCACATCGCCAGTTATGCGTGGACGTTCAGCGACGGCACAAACGGGCGCGGCGCGAAGATCCTGCACAAGTTTTCCAAGCCGGGCACCTACAGCGAGGTGCTCAAAGTCACCGACAAGAGCGGCAACATCAGCTACGACTTCGCCGAGGTGCGCGTGCGCGATGCCGGCCAGCCCGACCTGCAACCGCCGGGAATTCACGCCGCCTACTGGCCGACGCTCAACCTCCACGCGGGCGACGAGATCACGTTCAAGGTCCGCACCTTCTACGTTGCGCCCGACGAGGGCGAGGAGGTGTGGGACTTCGGCGACAAGTCGCCCGCGGTGCGCGTCCGCTCGGACGGCAACGCGGATGCTCACGCGCCCAACGGGTACGCGATCACGACGCATTGTTACCATGACGCCGGCCAGTATCTCGTGAAAGTCTCCCGCACCAACCGCCGCGGGGAAACCGCCACCGCGCACCTGATTGTGCAGATCATGCCCTGAAGCCCCGTGTCGCCGCGCTCCCTCCATTTCAACCGTCACACCGCCAGCGGCCTGGGCGCCATTGTGTTGTGGAGCGCCACGTTCGGTTTTGCCCGCAGCCTGATGGAACATGTCGGGCCGCTGACGGCCGGTGCGTGTGCGTATTTGATCGGCGGGTTCTTCTGCCTGCTGCGGCTGCTGCAGCCGGGACGGGCGCTGGTCCGCCTGCTCGGGCTGTCGCCGCGCTATCTGCTGGGATGCGGGGCGTTGTTCATGGTGTACACCGCGGCGATTTACCTGGCCGTGGGCCTGTCGAGGGACCGCGAGCAGGTCGTCGAAGTGGCGCTGGTGAATTATCTCTGGCCGGCCCTCACGATTCTTTTCTCGTTGCAGCTACTGGGCAGGAAGG
>CAZAAF010000375.1:0-3510 GCA_964482575.1 uncultured Verrucomicrobiota bacterium
CCAGAACGAACCGTGAAGCGGCGGCTGCGGCATAAGCTGTGTGAGTTTTCCGTCGGGCCGCAGTCCGTCGAGCACGAGCAATCGGGCGCCGGGCACCGCCATGTAGCCGAGCCGGTGGCGTGTCTCGTGTTGCCACTCCGAACCGGCGGGGTAGGGCATGTCCACGAGCACCATCCGCGTGAAATCCAGCGCGGGATTCTTGAACAGGATGGCGCGTTTGAGGTCGCGGACCTGGAAGTAGAGGTCCGTGGCGGCGGGTTTGGATTTCGGATTCCGGATCTTGGATTCCAGTTCCTTCAACTCCGCCAGTTCCCGTGCGAAGTCACCCCCGATGCGTGCAGCCAGTTCGCGCGTCCACTTGATCTCGTCGCGAACCCGCTCCACGGTCGGTTGGCCGTCGGCTTGGAACAGCCAGTCGCGCTCCAACGCTTCGCGCGCTTCGGCGGTGGTCAGGTCGCGTATCGCCGGCGTCCGGGGTGTCATGTAGGGCGCTACCGCCTCGCGCTCCTGCGGCCGCCAGACGATCCGCGGTCCGGCGGTGAAAATCAGTTCGATCCACTCCGGCGAGAACTGCGCCGCGTCGCCGCGCGCCTTCAACGCCGCCAACTGTTTCTCGATGACGGCGGCCTCCTCCCACCGGCGCCGGTCGTCGGCCGTCTCCTTCTTCTTTTGCGCGTCGGTCAACGGCTTGTATTCCGTCAGCATCTCCACCAGCCGGCCGGCCACTTCGAGGTGGAACTCATTGCCTTTCGAGCGGAGATAGACGCCCGGGTTGACGCCGGTCCAGAACTGGAACAGGCGGCATTCCTCCGGGAAGGTCGCCCGCAGGCGCTGGAGCAGCATCGCCGCCAGCTTCGCATCGAGGCGCACCCCTTTTTCGGCCGCCTGCCGCCGCGTGGTGGCCAGTGTTTCCGCAAACGTTTTGGCGGGCGCATAGATGGAGTCGAGCGCGGCCTGGGCCGGGCCGTTGCCGCGCGCGATCATCACAACGCCGTTGCGGTAAAGGCGCGTGACGTCGTCCGCGGTCAGGGCGGCCGCGTAGATGCGGAGGTCATCCATCTGGCCGCGGAAGCACTCGCCGCCGTTGCTGGAGCCGATGCAGGCGGCCGCGGCGCCGCCGGCGATGATGCTGCCCCGCCGTTCCACCGAGCCGATTTGCGCACCGTCGAGATAGACGCGCATGACCTTGCCGTCGAACGTCGCCGCCGCGTGATGCCAGAGACCGTCCAGCACCTGCGCCGGTTCCATGCGCGCCTTGCATTCGGCATAACCGCCGGTATGGAGGCCGAACGACAGCACGCGGCCGTTCTCCTGGAAGGAGAACAGCACGCGATGGTCGCCGTCCTCTTTGCGGAAGATTTCGTTGTAGCGATCGAACGCCGCCGGCTGGACCCACGCGCTGAAGGAAAGGGCGGTCATCGTGCCAAACGCCGGCTTCCCGATGCAGCGCAGCATGTGATGGCTGCCGAAGTTCAGCCCGCTGTCGAACACCCCCACGGTGCGGCTGAATCCGGCTGGAGTCCGCTCGCTGGTCGCATCGCAACCGTTGCCGCTCGCGTCGCGGCACGTGTTGCCCAGGATTTCATCGAAGGTCCAGTGGGCGATCAACGGCTTGTCGGGCTGCAGCGGGGCGTTCGGGGCGGCACCGGCGAGAATCGCCGAGGTCAGGAGGGCCGGCAGGATCGTTTTCATCAGGTTCTCCGTGTTCCAATCATTCCGGGTTTACTGGATCTCCGGCATGGCGACGCTCTCACCGGCCAGTTGCCTGGCCTGGGAGGCGGCGTCGTAGGTGCCGTAGAAAATCGCGTTGCAATCCACCCACGCCGCCAGCCGGCGCAGATCGTCGTCGCTGAGTGTCACGCCATGATGGCCGCCTCGCAGCAGTTTCATCAGGCGGCTGCCCAGTGCGCCGTGGACGCCGCCGACCGGCGTGACCTGGATCTGGTTGCGTTGCACGAAACGCGGCACCAGGCCCGCGGCCGCATCGCCGCAGAGCGACCAGTAGGATTTTGTAAAACCGTTCTGTGGTTGCCCGGTGAGATGGATGCCTTTTTCCGGCTTCTCGTTGCCGTGGCATTGGACGCAACGCCGGTTCAGCACCGGTTGCACCACGTCCACGAAGGAAAACGGCCGGCCCCCGAGTTTGCCCGGCTCGATGCGCGACGCCGGCCGTCGCATGGCCGTCGGCAGGCCCGCGGGCGACGGCGTCGGGGCCGACATGCGGTGCTCATGGCATCCGACGCACGACACACACTCGCCCGGCTGGACGTACGTGGTGGAGCGCATCGTCTGCAGCGCGAAACCGTCCTTGTCGAGCGCCTGGAACAGCACCGGTTTGTGCGCGGGCAGGACGAAATGAACCGAGCCGTCCGGCTCGACCGGCACCGTGCCGAGGATGGCGCGGGCATTTTCCTCGCCCGCCACGCCGATGCGCGGCGCGTTGGCGATCCAGGTGGACTTCGGGAAAATCTGGACGATGCGCAGTTCCTTGACCGCGCCCCGCGGCACGCCGGTCAGGCCCTGGTAGATGTCCGTCACGAGCATTTCGCCGTTGGGCGACGGGTCGCCGGCCAGCGCGCTCGGCAACGACGGCGGGACGGGCTGTGGCGCGAGCGGCATGGGACTGACGCAGCCCAGGCTGGCGTCACGGTAGAGCAGTTCGCGATTGCCCGCTGCGTCGAGCAGGTAAAGACCGGGCGCGTTGTCGGGATTCGGGTTGTGCATGTGCTCGCCTTCGAAGATCAGCCGCTCCGGGCTGTAGGCGACCAGGAAATAGCGCTCCGAGAGGGGCCATGGCGACGCGTAGTACTCCTCGATGTGGCTGGAGTCCGCCTCCGGATACGGTCCCGGCGTGATGCGCGTGATCGCGGCCTGGCTGTTCGGGTCCACGGCGGGGTCGAGCACGCAGACCGGCCCGCCGGTGACGGCGTGATGCGCCGAGGCGATGAACACGATCTTGCGGCTGCCGGGAATCGGTTTGGCCTGGAACGTGCAGTGCGGTTTCGGCGTTGCGTTGCCCCACACGGCGGTCGGGTTGGTGCCGTCGGGCCGCACCGCCCAGAGGTTCTGGTGCGTGACGGCGTCGCGGTCAATGTAGTCCCATCGCGCGAACAGGATCTGCCCGTCGTGCGCCACCGACGGGAACCATTCGCTGACGTCATTGAGCGAGAGGATGCGCAGCCCGCTGCCGTCGGCGTTCATGCGGTGCAGCGTGTAGCTGTGCCAGCGATTGCTGAAGTTCGGCCCGAAACAGCGCGAGTAACTGCGCCGCCGCGTGGAGACGAACGCAAGGCCGCCGTCGGGCAGGTAGCACGGCATCATGTCGTCGTAGCAATCGCTCGTGAGCTGCCGCAGCCTGGTGCCGTCGCTGCGGATTTCGTACAAATGGAAATACGCCTCGTTGGCGCCGTCTTCATTGACCGGCAGTGTCTTGGAGTCCGGCGCCTGTGCGGGGCACGCGACGAACGAGAACGCGATGCGCCGGCCGTCGAAGGAGACGCAGGGCTCGAG
>CAZAAF010000375.1:3520-5216 GCA_964482575.1 uncultured Verrucomicrobiota bacterium
TCCCGGCAGGCAGTCGGGCGCCCGTCAGGTCGCGCGCGGCCAGCGAACGGCCGGGATGTTCCAGCACAAACAGCCCGCCGCCGGGCCGTTGACGCCAGCCGAAATACTGGCCGACCAGATGACTGTAACCTGGTTGCGCGCGCTTGCAGAAGAGCAGCGGGCCGAAGTTCAGGAGCGGATTGCCAAGCGCGACTTCACGTTTGATCAAATGAGCCTGGAGATAGAGCGAGCGCAGCTTCGCCGGGTCGGAACACGCGGAAGCCTGGACTCCAATCGCCGGCGCGTGGGCCGCGGCTTGTCGGAGTTCAGGCTTCAGCCTGACCCCAAGTTCCGCGGCGAGTTTCTGCGTGCGCTCGCAGTGGTCCTTGATGGCGGTGGTGTAGGCCTGCGGCGTGTCGGTCATCCTGTCATCGCGCCACCATTCCTGGAGCGCCAACAGGAGCAGGTCGGGATCGGTCCCGGGCGCGAGCGAACCGGCGAGCCGGGACAATTCCTGTTTCAATTCCGACGGGATCGGCACCACCGGCCGGGCGGGCTGCAGGGGGTCGCCTTTCCCCAGCATTTCGTAAAACCATCCGCCTGCCCCCTGCTTTCTCGCTGCAAAGGCCAGCGATGCCTGGAATCGCTCGCCATCGGCGTAGGTGATGACCGGATCCCAGCCGGTGGTATCGCAGGCAATGCCGCCGCGCTTGTGAATGATGAACCGCAACGCGTCACCCTTCTTCACGTCGAGCGTGAGGTGCGGCTCCACACCCTGGGCATCCTTCGCGTCGATTTCCACTTTCCAGATTTCGCGGGCGTTGTGGTGGACCAGGGCGCGGATGCCATCGCCGTTGAGATGCAATTTGAAAACGCGTCCGGTGATGGTGACCTGGCCGTCGCGCGGTGCCGTGAACCGGCGCACGCTCGGCGTGTTTTCACCGGGATGCTGCCAATCCTTGCCGACGCGCGTCCAGTTGGGGCCCGTCCAGAATGTCGAGCCGTACCATTCGGCATCGCGGTACACGAGCAGGGTGAAAGGATCCCCGGACGGCGCAGAAGACGCCGGCGCCGCACCGGCATTCAATCCCGCCAACAGCATGGCGGCCATGATGAGAAGCCATCGGGAAGAAGGTTTCATGGTCGTCCTTTTAATGATCGAAGAACCGGATCACGAGGGGCCAGTCGCGTACCAACACGCCCTTGAGCACCGGAGTTCCGCCCGCGCATTCGACGGTGAGTTCCTGGCGGACGCCGTTCATGGGATCGCAGGCCACCGCCCGGCGACAGGATGATGGGAGGCTCACATCCACGGGGACCCCGGCGCAATCGTCCTTGGCGTGGCCCCCGATCCAGAGGGCCAGCGCGGAACCGTCGGGTGTCTTGAAGGCAAACGCTTCGAGTTTGGGCGGCGCGCCCCGGAGCGTGTAGTCGAGTTTGTCCGGTTCCAGCCCGTCCAGCATCGTGGCGAGGTTGCGCGTGACGTAATAGGCCGCCTGCGGCTGGAGCGGTGAAATGGGGTCGGCGTCAAACGACCGCCGCAGCAGGCTCAGGTCGAGCATGGCAAAATAGGGGAAGTACATCTCGCAGAAGAAGGACTCCAGCCCCAATCCCGTGTGGCGCGTGAAGACCTGGGCCACGTACTTGGCTTTTTCAATTTCCGTGGCCTTGAACCCGCCGCACCATGCGCGTGTGGCCTCCGCCTCCGTGAGCGGCG
>CAZAAF010000376.1:0-5210 GCA_964482575.1 uncultured Verrucomicrobiota bacterium
ATCATCAATCATAAATCATCGATCAGAGGCTCCACCCTTTGCGGTACTCGCGGCGGATGTGCTGGTCCGCCTGAGGGCAATTGGTCGCCTTGAGCTTGGCGGCGTCCCACTGGAGTTTCTTGCCGGCGCGGTAGGCGACGTTGCCCAGATGGTTGGCCTCGGTCAGCGCGCCGGAGTATTCGAAGTTGCACGTGGTCGGCACGCCGGTCTTGCAGGCATGCACCCACTCGGCGTGATGGCCGAGCGACTTGGGAATGGTCGGGTCGGGCCGCTTGAAGTCCTTGAACTTCTCCTCGGGCAACAACAGGTGTTTGCCGTAATCGGCGAGCACCATCCCCTTCTCTCCAACAAACAGCGCGGCACTCTTCCACTGGGGAATTTTACCCTCGGTGTACTGCGGCGGCTTCATCTGGCCCTGATACCACGTGAGCTTCACCGGCGCCAGACCGCCGCGCGCGCCGTAGGTGTAGGTGGCGCTCATGGTGGCGGGCGCAATTTCCGGATGTGGCGCCGGACCGGCGGCCTCGATGGTGAGCGGCGCGTCGAGCTTCAGCACCCAGAACGCCAGGTCGTTCCAATGACTGCCGAGGTCGGACATGGTGCCGTTGCCGAAATCCCACCAGCGATACCACTTCGAGCCGGGCCAGTAGATCGAGTTGAACGGACGGACCGGCGCGGGACCGATCCAGAGGTCCCAGTGCAGGCCCGCCGGCACCGGCTCCGCCTCCGCGGGCCGCTCGAGACAGGTCACGCGATCACCGTAGGTCTTGGCGTCCTCCGGGCTCTGCCGTCCCCATGTGCGGTCCACCCAGACATGCGCCTCGCGCACCGGGCCAATGACGCCGCCCTGGACCAACTCGACCACGCGGCGGTAGTTGTCGCCCGCGTGGATTTGCGTGCCCATCTGCGTGGCCACCTTGAGGCCGCGCAATGTCTCGCGGATCTGGCGGCACTCATAGACATCGTGTGTCAGCGGCTTCTCGCAATAGACGTGCTTCTTGTGCTTCAACGCCCGCATCACCACCAAGGCGTGCGTGTGCTCGGTGGTGCTGACGACAACGGCGTCGAAATCCTTCGCGTCCTCGAAGAGCTTGCGGAAATCGATGTACTTCTTCGCCTGCGAGAACTTCTGCGCGGCCTTTTCAATGTTGGGCTCGAACACATCGCAGAGCGCGACGATATTCTCCGTCTTGCCGACCTCGCCCATGTTGGAGCCACCCCGTCCGCCGCAGCCGACCACGGCGACGCTGAGCTTGCTGTTCAGGTTCTGGCCGCGCAACAACGCCGGCGCCCCCAAGGCGGTTGTGCCGACGGCCAATGCGGAGGATTGCAGGAACCGGCGGCGGCTGATGGGAGTCGAAACGGCGGAGGCGTAGCGAGGGGTTTTCATGCCGCCTCTCTACGCCTCGCGCGCGATTCAAACAAGCAGATTCTCGTTATACCTTTGGCTCCCAGCCCTTGCGATACTCAGAACGCCGCCAGAAAGCCATCGCCTTCGGGTCGCCGACGATCTTGCCGGTCTTTTGGTCCACATTGATCGTGCCGCCGGCGCGATAGGCGATGTTGGCGTAGTGGCAGAGCATGGTGCTCTTCTGGCACTCGCCGATGTCGGAATGCGGACGCTTGTTCTGCCGGACGCTCTCGACGAAGTTGGCGAAGTGCTCATATTCGCCGCCCACGCCACGCACCGTGTCGCCTTCGCCGCTGATTTTCTGGCCGGCCATTTCCTTGCCTTTCACATCGTAGAGCTTGTAACCGGTGCCGATAATGGCCAGCATGCCGCCTTCGCCGTAGAACGTCACCGTACTCTGCGTCTCGGGTTTGCGATCATGGCTGCTGCTCTGCTCCCACGTGATCAGCTTGTCGCCATAATCAAACGTCGCGACGCCGGTATCGGGCGTCTCCTGGTCGTCCTGGAAACGGTAGCGGCCGCCGCCGAACGTCACGCGGCGGGGCGCATCCACGCCAAGGCCCCAGCGCGCCACGTCCACGGAATGAATGGCGTTGTTGCCCAGTTCGCCGTTGCCCCAGCGCCAGAACCAGTGCCAGTTGTAGTGGACATAATTGTCCTTGAACGGACGCTCCGGCGCCGCGCCCTGCCACAAGGTCCAATCCAGCCACTCCGGCACCGGCGCGGGCTTGCCATGGCCGATGGTCGGGCGGTTGCGGGTGTAGTAGCAGCGCGCCGTCAACACGCGCCCGATGGCACCGCCGCGAATCTTTTCAACCGCCTCCAGGATGCCCCGCATACTGCGGCGCTGGTTCCCCATCTGCACGACGCGCTGGTGTTTGCGCGCCGCCGCCACCATCAGCTCCGACTCGTGGGCATCATGGCTCCCCGGCTTCTCCACGTACACGTGCTTGCCGGCCGCGCACGCCAGGATGGTGGCGATGGCATGCCAGTGGTTCGGCGTGGCGATGGAGATCGCGTCCACCGACTTGTCGTCGAGCACGTGGCGGAAATCCTTGACCCCTTTCGGCTCCTTGCCCGTCTTTTTGGCCACGGCCTTGATGCCCTTCTCGATGGCACGCGAATCCACATCGCAGATGTAGGCAATCTCCACATTCGGCACGGCGGTCAACCCGTCAATGTGCGCCATGCCGCGGCCATTGCATCCCATGACAGCCACGACGAGCTTCGCGTTGGCGTCGGCCGCAGTCACCGGCGTGATGGTGCGCCAGGCCGCCAGGCCCGCCCCGAGGGCGGCGGTTCGTTGGAGGAAAACTCTGCGATTGATTGATGGGTTCATATGGGTATGATTCTAGCCAACGCTCCTGACTATGAAAACCATAACTTCATTCCTCGTTGCCGCATTCCTCCTCGCCACCACCGCCGCCACTAGCGCTGACCTGCGCATCGGGCTGATCGGGCTCGACACCTCGCACGTCATGGCATTCACCAAGACGTTAAACGACCCGAAGGACAAGAATCACGTCGAGGGCGCCGTGGTGGTCGCCGCGTTCAAGGGCGGCAGTCCCGACATCGAGTCGAGCGCCAAACGCGTGGACGGCTACACGAAGGATCTGCAGGAGAAATTCAACGTCAAGATCGTGGACTCGATCGAGGAACTCTGCAAACAGGTGGACGCGGTGATGCTCGAGAGCGTGGACGGTCGTCCGCACCTGGCGCAGGCCAAACCGGTCATCCAGGCCGGCAAGCCGCTGTTCATCGACAAGCCGATGGCGGGCTCGCTGCGGGATGCCCTGGAGATTTTCCGGCTGGCGAAGGAGAAGCACGTGCCCGTGTTCAGTTCCTCGTCGCTGCGATTCGCCAAGACAACGCAGGCCGTCCGCAACGGTTCCGTCGGCAAGGTGCTCAATGCGTGGACGTCCAGCCCCGTCAACCTGGAGGAGCACCACCCGGAGTTGTTCTGGTACGGCATCCACGGCGTCGAGTCGTTGTTCACGGTGATGGGCACGGGGTGCGAGACCGTCAAGCGTGGCACGACCAGCGACGGCCGGATCGAGGTGACGGGAACCTGGAGCGGCGGGCGGACCGGCATCTTCCGTGAAGGCTCTCATGCCAAAGGCCAGAAGCCGTACGGCGGCCTTGCCAAGGGTGACAAGGGCGAAGCCGAGATCGGCGGCTACGACGGCTATGCGCCCCTGCTCGTGGAAGTCATCAAGTTCTTCCAGACCGGCGTGGCGCCCGTGCCGGAGCGCGAGACGATCGAGATTCTCGCGTTCATGGAAGCCTCGGACGAAAGCAAGAAGTCCGGCGGCCAGTCGGTGCGCCTCGCCGACATCCTGAAGAAGAACGGAGCCAACTGAGGTCACCATGATGCGGCGGTATCTGCGAATCCAACTCGGGCTGTGGCTGCTGATGACCGCGGCCGCGGCCATGGCAGCCGACAATGAATACGTCAAAACGGCCAAGGCGTTGATTGATCACATCAACAACGAGAACTACGACAAGATTCACCTGATGCTCGCCTCGACCCTGCGCGGCTCCTTCCCGGAGGCGAAGGCGAAGCCTTATTTCCGCGGCATCATTGCGATGCGGGGCAAACTGCTGGGGGTCAAGGATTCCGTTGTCGGCGCCCGCGGGGCCGGCATCCTGGTGGATGCCGAGCGCGGCCAGTGGAATATGACGCTGACACTGGATCGCAAGAGCCAGATCGCCAGCCTCAACTTCACCCCCGTGGGCGCGCTGATCGCCCTGCCGGAACGCAATAAGACGGCCTTGCGGCTGCCTGTGAACGGCGAATGGCACGTCACGTCCGGGGGCGCGACGGCCCAGTTGAACCGCCACTTCACTTCGCGCAGCCAGCACTTTGCGCTGGATCTGGTGGTTCGGGATGCGCAGAACAACGTCTCGGCCGGCGATGGCAAGGACAACGGCGACTATTACGCGTTCGGGATGGAAATCCTGGCGCCGGCCGACGGTTCCGTCGCCCTGGTCGTGGAGGGGGCTCCGGACAACAAACCCGGCACGCCCAATCCCTTCTTCGGTGCCGGCAACTGCATCATCCTGAAACACAGCGACAGCGAATTCAGCGTGTTCACGCACCTGATGCAAGGGTCGATCAACCTGAAGGTGGGAGATGCCGTGAAAGCCGGTCAGATCATCGGCCGGTGCGGCAACAGCGGCACGTCCACCGAACCGCACGTGCAGTTCCACCTGCAGAATCTCGCCGATATGGCTGAAGCCACCGGTTTCGAGGCGTACTTCCAAAACCTCCGCGTCACCCGCGACCTCCGGCCGCGCGTGGAACGGGACTATGCCCCCATACGCGGCGACAGCATCACGCAATTGGTGGTCGAAGCTCCGGCCAAACCGGCGAAGTGACCGGGCGGCAGCCGCTCACGCGCGCAAGTGCAGGATCGTGGTGACGGCCGCATGGCCAATGTCCCCGTGCTCGCTGAAGGCGACTTTTCGCTCGGCGAACCGGGTGCTGACCTTGGCGGCGGCGTCCTCGGCGGAGATATGGTAGTCCTTCAATCGCGTCGGCATCCCGAGTGAATTGAAGAACGCCTCGGTTCTTGCGATGGCCTCCTCGGCGGACGTGACGTTCCACACGCGGCGTCCATACTGTTCCAGCTTCGCCTTCTTCTGCTCCAGCTTGTGCTGCCACACGCCGGGCATGACAATCGCAAGAGTTTCCGCGTGATCCAGGCCGTAAAACGCCGTCAGTTCATGACCGATCATGTGCGTGGCCCAATCCTGCGGCACGCCGCAACCGATCAGCGTGTTCAACGCGAGCGTCGCG
>CAZAAF010000377.1:0-5196 GCA_964482575.1 uncultured Verrucomicrobiota bacterium
GCCCCGCCGACCCTTTTCACACGGCCGTTACGCCCCCCTCAAACGACCCTTCTCAATCTTTCCGACGGGTTACAATGCCGGCGGTGGGCGGGGGTTGTCAGGAAAATGCCACCTCCCGGGAGGAGGGAGACGGGGAGGGAAGGACTAGCCGCGAATGACGCTAATGGACGCGGATGGGGACGGGAGGGGGGAGACAGGATGGACAGGAGGAGGCGGGATGTGCAGGAAGGAGGATGGGAACCACGAAATACACGAAAGGGGGAAGACAGGATTTACAGGATTAACAGGATGGGGATGGGGAAACCACGGAATGCACGGAGGGGATGGACTAGCCGCGAATGACGCCAATGGACGCGGAGGGGGACCGGATGGACAGGATGCCGGAACAAACCCCTCCCATCCTGTTCATCCTGTAAATCCTGTCTGCCCCCCCATTCCCCGTTTCTGCCATCTCCCATCTGCTTTCTGCCATCTGCCTCCTGCTTTTTGGCCGGCGGACGGCCCAGAAAGCCGAGGCTTTAGCGTTGACGCGACGGGGGGCGGTTCATAGTATCCCGAGTTCCGATTCAAGCGACCGGGCGCGTGGGTTGCGCGTCCCGGGCCGGCTGGCCCTTGGGGCGGGCTGGAAATGAACAATAGACGATGGGGCGAGGCAGGCTGGCCGCGTGAGGCCGGCGCGCCCGCAGGAAGGCATACTATGAGCAAACTTTCGATTACGGACCTGAAAGACTTGCGCGGCAAGCGCGTGTTGGTGCGCGCGGACTACAACGTCCCGCTCGACGACAAATGCGCGATCACGGACGAAACCCGCATCAAGGAGACGCTGCCGACGATCCATTTCCTGACCGAGCGCGGCGCGAAGGTGATCCTGTGCAGCCATCTGGGCCGTCCGGACGGCAAGCGGGTGGAGTCGATGAGCTTGAAGCCGGTGGCGGTGCGGCTGGCGGAGTTGCTGAAGCAGCCGGTGGCGTTCGCCAGCGACTGCGTGGGCGAGGATGTGAAGCAGAAGGTGGCGGCGCTGAAGCCCGCGGAGGTGCTCCTGCTGGAAAATACGCGTTATCACGCCGAGGAGGAGGATAACGACCCCAAGTTTGCCGAGCAGATGGCGTCGGTGGCGGATGTGTTTGTGAATGACGCCTTCGGCACGGCGCATCGCGCGCACGCCTCGACGGCGGGCGTCTGCAAGTATATCCAGACGTGCGCGGCGGGTTTCCTGCTGCAAAAGGAGCTGAAGTATCTCGGCGAGGAGCTGGCCAGCCCGGACCGCCCCTGTCTGGTGATCCTCGGCGGCGCGAAGGTGAGCGACAAGATCGGCGTCATCACGAATCTGATGGGCAAGACGGATGCGTTCATCATCGGCGGCGCGATGGCGTACACGTTCCTGAAGGCGCAGGGGGTGGCGGTGGGTAGCTCGCTGGTGGAGGAGGACAAGCTCGGCATCGCCAAAGAAACGCTCGCCAAGGTGCAGGCCACCGGGGTGAAGTTCCTGTTGCCGACGGACCACGTCATCGCCCAGAAGGTGGAGACGCCCATTCCCGGCCAGAAGAAGCCGAAGATCGAGTTCAAGAACCCGCAGCAGAGCACGGACGCGACGATCGAGGTGGGCTATTGCGGCGTGGACATCGGCCCGAAGACGATTGCGCGGTACAACGCGGAGATCGCGACGTCCAAGACGATCGTCTGGAACGGCCCGATGGGCATTTTCGAGACGCCGGAGTATGCGACGGGCACGTTCGAGGTGGCCCGCGCGGTCGCGGCGGCCACGCAGGCCGGCGCCAAGAGCATCATCGGCGGCGGCGACAGCGTGAAGGCGGTGAAGAAGGCGAAGGTCGGCGACAAGGTGACGTTCATCAGCACGGGCGGCGGCGCGAGCCTGGAGTTCCTGGAAGGCCGCGAGTTGCCCGGTGTGGCGGCGCTGACGGACAACTAAGCACCGGCAACAGCTCGAATCTGAAATCTCACATTTGAAATTCTAGAATCCGAAAGTACGTTTCCCAACAACCCAACATTCCCATGGACAAAGCACGCAAACTTTTCATCGCAGGTAACTGGAAAATGAACAAGACGGTCGCCGAGGCGCTGGACCTCGTGAAGGCGCTGAAGCGCGACCTCGCGGACGTGACCGAGGTGGACATCGCGGTCTGCCCGCCGTTCACGACGCTGCACCCGGTCGGCCAGGCGCTCGACAACTCGAACATCAAGGTCGGCGGCCAGGACCTGTACTGGGAGAAGTTCGGCGCGTTCACCGGCGAGGTGAATGCGGCGATGCTCAAGGATGTGCTCTGCACGTACGTGGTGATCGGCCACAGCGAGCGGCGGCAGTTCTTCGGCGAGACGAACGATACGGTGAACAAGAAGATCAAGGCGGCGCTGGCCGCGCGGTTGAAGCCGATCGTGTGCGTGGGCGAGTTGCTGGCCGAGCGCGAGGCGAACCGGACCGAGGCGGTGGTGACGGACCAGATTATCAACGGGCTCGCCGGCTTGAAGCCGGAGGAGTTGCTGGAGATCACGGTGGCGTACGAGCCGGTCTGGGCGATCGGCACCGGCAAGACGGCCACGGCGCAGCAGGCGCAGGACGTGCACGCGTTGATCCGCCAGCTGCTGGCGCAGCTCAGCGACGGCAAGACGGCCGCGCGCATCCGCATCCAGTACGGCGGCAGTGTGAAGCCGTCGAACGCGCGGGAGTTGATGGGCCAGCCGGACGTGGACGGGGCGCTGGTGGGCGGCGCGAGCCTGCAGGCACGCGATTTTGTCGAGATGATCCAGAACGTAAGGAAATAATATGGCGTTTGTGATTGGTTTGCTGTTGCTGGTGCAGGCGGTGACCTGCGTGTTTTTGATCCTCATCATCCTGATGCAGCCCTCGAAGTCCGACGGCGGCCTCGGCGCGGCGTTTGGCAGCGGGGCCACGGACACGCTCTTCGGCGCGCGCACGGGCAACGTGCTGACCAAGGGCACCATCTGGGGCGCCACGATCCTGTTCGGGTCGGCGGTGCTGCTGGCGGTCCTGATCGCGCATCAGCGGCCGACGTCCATCGTGCTGGACGGCGCGGCGGCGTCGCCCAAGGCCGTCGAGAAGGCGGTGGCGGACAAGGCGCCGGCCACCAAGGGCGCCGACGCGGCGAAGCCGGCGGACAAGACGGCCCCGCAACCCTCCACCACGCCCGCCCCGGTCAAGAAGTAGCGCGGGTCGCCAGGTTTCCTGTTTGAACACGGCGCTCTCAATCCAACGCGGATTGGGAGCCCTTTATCACCAGGTTGTCGCGGCGGTCGGTTTCCCGAAGACATTCGGGGCCGACCGCCGCTTTCGTTTTCAGGGCCGCGTGCCACTCCTCGCGGGGTTGGCGCTGGCGCTGGCCTTCCTGATCACCGGCTGCTCCCCCTCCTCCGTCCCCGGCGGCAAGCCGGACGAGATGGTTTATTACGCCGAGGGCGGCGAAATCAAGGGGTTCGACCCCGTCAAGGCCAGCGACGTGGACACCGCGCTGGCGGTGTACAAGGTCTATGAGGGCCTGGTCGAATACGACTATCTCTACCGGCCCTATCGCGTGATCCCGATCCTGGCCGAATCACTGCCGGAGGTCTCGCCCGACGGCCTGACTTATACGTTCCGGATCAAGAAGGGCGTGCGGTTCCAGGACGACCCGTGTTTCCCCGGCGGCCAGGGCCGCGAGATGACCGCCGACGATTTTATCTATGCGTTCAAGCGGGTGATGGACGCGAAGAATTTCTCCACCGGCTCGTGGGTGTTCGCGGAGCACGTCGTGGGCGTGGACGCGTGGGCCAAGGCCAGCGAGGACTTGAAGCAGCCGACGGATTACTCGCGGCCGATCGCCGGTTTCGAGACACCCGACCGGTACACGCTCCGGATCCGGCTGTTGAAACCGTACCCGCAACTGCTCTGGGTGCTGACGATGCAATACACGTTCGCCCTTCCGCACGAGGCGGTGGAGTACTACGGCAAGGATCTCATCAATCATCCCGTCGGCACCGGCCCGTACCGGCTGAAGCGCTGGCAGCGGAACTACCGGATGGAGTTCGAGCGCAACCCGACCTTCCACGGCCAGGTGTACCCCGGCGAGGGCGCGCCGGGCGACCGCGAGAAGGGCCTGCTGGCCGACGCCGGCCAGCCGCTGCCGTTCATCGACCGCGTCATCCTCTACAACGTCCGGGAGTATTACACGTGGTGGCAGATGTTCCTGCGCGGGCAGATTTTCACCGTGGGCATCAGCAAGGATTATTTCAACAAGGTCATCAACCCCGACCTCGATCTGACGCCGGACATGATCAAGCGCGGCATCCTGCTCCGCAAGGAACCGCAGATGGATGTCTATTACATCGGGTTCAACTGGGAGGACCCGGTGATTGGCGGCGGCAAAACGCCCGATGAGGCCGTCCGCCACCGCAAGCTCCGCCAGGCCATCAGTTGCTCATTCAACCAGGATCAAATCAAGCAGACCTATGCGGGCCGGATGATCCCCTCCGCCGGGCCGATCACGCCGGGTACGACCGGGTACGATCCGAAGAAGGTGTACCGGTGGCGTTACAATCCCGAACTCGCACGCCAGCTTCTCGCCGAGGCCGGCTATCCCGAGGGCAAGGACGCCCGCGGCCAGCGCCTGCGGCTGACGCTCGACATGGGCGGCGCGGGCGACGCCGAGACGCGGCAACTGGGCGAGATGTACGTCGGTTTCGCGCGCGCCATCGGCGTGGACATCACGCTCAACTTCTCGCTCCAGCCGGAACACTGGCGCAAGCTGGAGCACAAGGAATCGCAGATGTTCAGCGCCGGCTGGGTGATGGATTATCCCGACGCGCAAAACGTCCTGCAGCTCTGGTACGGCCCGAACGAGTCGCCGGGCGTGAACCATTGCAACTACAAGAACCCGGAGTTCGACAAGCTGTACGAGCGCATCCTGACGATGCAGGACTCGCCGGAGCGGACGGCGATCTACCGGCAGATGGCGGACCTCACGGTGGAGGATTGTCCCGCGGCGTTCATGTTTCACCGGCTTATTTACGGGTTGCTGCGCGACTGGGTGGGCAACTTCAAGCCGCACGATTTTCCGTATCCGAACGTGAAATTTTACAGGGTTCGGCCACATTGAGGCGTGATTTGTGACGCGTAATCCGTAACTCGTAATCCGTAACTCGTGATTCATATGGAAACAGCAGCAAAGAAATACCGAAGCTTCG
>CAZAAF010000378.1:0-5186 GCA_964482575.1 uncultured Verrucomicrobiota bacterium
TTTTGACACTTCGTCACGTCCTGATTACAGTCCGGGGCGTCAGGAGAACAACGCATGGCCCTCATCAATTGTCCCGAATGCGGCAAACAAGTTTCCACCGCGGCACTCGCCTGCCCGTCCTGCGGCTATCCTGTTGCCCCACAAGCTCCCGAGGCGGCTCCCATCGTATCCAATGAACTGCTGGCCGAGGTACGGCCCTCCTGGTGGCATTACTTCTGGTATTTCGTTTTCTTCTGGCTGGTCGTCCCGCCCTTCATCGCGTGGTGGCACCGGACCTCCGTGGTACTGCGCATCTATCCCGGCCGCATCACGCTCGACCGCGGCATCTTCTCGAAATGTTACCGCGAGTTCCTGGCCAAGGACATTCGCTCCTTGGATATTGACCAGAGCCTGTTTGAGCGACTGGCGGACATCGGCAACCTGACGATTTCCACGGCGGCCACGGTGGACGCCTCGGAGGAGATTGAAGGCATTCCCCAACCCAAACAGGTTCGGGAATTGATCCTGTCCCAACGCCACGAACTCTAGCCGGCGTCCGGTTACTTCTTCAGGATTTCCGCCACAGCGCCCAACGCCTCGTCGAGCTTGGCCGGGTTCTTGCCGCCAGCCTGGGCCATGTCCGGCCGGCCGCCACCACCGCCACCGCAAATCCGAGCGAGTTCGCCGACGATCTTGCCGGCTTGCTTGCCTCGTTTGACGAGGTCAGGCGACACGACACAAACCAAAGAGACCTTGCCGTCACTGGTACCGCCAAGCACGGCCACCCCGCTGCCCAGCACCGGTTTCATTGCCTCGGCGACCGCCCGCAACACATCGGCCGTCTGCTCACCAAGGTTGGCGACCACCATCCGAAGGTCACCCACCGGCTGGGCTTTCTCCACCAATGCAGCCGCCATCGCGGGTGCCTGCTTCTGAATCTCGGCCTGCCGCTGTTTGGCCTGCTCCTTTTCCAATTCACGCTGCCGCGCCTGTTCCGCCTCGCGCAGGCCTTGCTCCTTCTCCTGGGCAATGAACTCCGTTGCAAAACGGGCCACGACGGCCTCGATGCGGCGCACGCCCGCCGCTATGGCCGCCTCGCGCATGATCTTGAAGAGCTTGATATCGCCCGTGTTCTTCACGTGCGTACCGCCGCACAGTTCGACGGAAAACCCATCGAATTTTCCCCGCTCGCCGCCGATCTGCACCACGCGCACGGTATCGCCATATTTCTCACCGAAGAACTGCATGATCCCCGGATTGTTCCTGATGTCGGTATACGCCATCTCGACCGTGTGGACGGACACATTCTCCTGAATCCGTTCGTTCACCAGTCTCTCGATGTCCGCCACCTGTTGATCGCTGAGTTTCTCCGGATGATTAAAGTCGAACCGCATCCGCTCCGCCGCGACCATCGACCCCCGCTGCCGCGCATCCTTGCTGACCACCTCATGCAACGCCCAATGAAGCAAGTGTGTCACCGTATGATGGCGCTGGATGTTCGCCCGGCGAGCCGCATCCACGGCCACGCGCACCGCCTCGCCCACCTCCGGCGCACGGCCGTCGGCCAGTTTCGCCCGGTGCACATACACCTCGCCCTGCAGTTGGGTATCGCTCACCACCAGCGTCCCCACCTCGCTCCGGTCGTGGCCGGGCACATGAACCAGGCCCGTATCCCCCACCTGACCGCCCATCTCCGCGTAGAACGGCGTCCGATCCAGGATCACATCCAACTCCGCGGGCACCGCGCCCGGCGCCACTGCCTCGACCACCGCCTCGGCTTCCAGATTGTCGTAGCCTAGGAACCGGGTTGGCTCCACATTCAAGCCTTCGCCCACAACCGAGACCACCGTCTTCTTCTTTTCGTGGTCCTCGCGGGCGCGCTGGCGCTGCTCTTCCATCAGCTTCTCAACCCCCTCAACGTCCACTTTCAGTCCCTGCTCGCGCGCCATCAGCTCGGTCAGGTCCAGTGGGAACCCATACGTGTCATACAGCTTGAAGGCGGTTCCTGCATCCAGGGAACCCGTCGTGCACCGGGCTATCGCGTCATTCAACAGCTCGATGCCGCGATCCAGCGTGCGGTTGAAGTTCTCCTCCTCCGCACGGATCATCTTTTCCACCGCGGCGCGCCGTTCGCGCACCTCGGGGAACACAGTGCCCATGGTATCCGACAGTACGGTCACCAACTTGTAGAAAAAGGGTTCGTGGAAACCCAGGATGCGTCCATAGCGCACCGCCCGGCGCAGGATACGCCGCAAAACGTAGCCACGCCCCTCGTTGCTCGGCAGGATGCCGTCGGCAATACCAAAGGTCAAACAGCGTATATGATCGGCGATGACGCGGAAAGCCACGTCGATTTTTTCCTGCTCCGTCGCCGGTGGATGGCCCGTCTTGGGCAACGTCGAGCCGTAGTGTTTGCCGCTCAGCTTTTCCAGTGCGTCAAAGATCGGGCGAAACACGTCCGTCTCATAGTTGGAAATGATGCCGCCGAAATCCGTGAAATTCTTCGTGCACTGAATAATGGAGCACACGCGCTCAAAGCCCGCCCCGGTGTCCACATTCTTCGCCGGCAACGGGCCGAAGGTCCCGTCCGGATTCGCATTGAACTGCATGAAGACGAGGTTCCAAATCTCAATACACTGCGCCGACCCCTTGTTCACAAGCTTGCCGCCGGTGTCGCCCTTGGGGGTGAGGTCCACGTGCAACTCCGAACACGGGCCACAGGGACCGGTGTCGCCCATCATCCAGAAGTTGTCCTTCTTCCCGCCATAGACGATGTGCACCGCCGGGTCGAGACCTGCGGCGGCAAAAATCTTCGCCCAGCTATCGTACGCTTCCTGGTCGAACTCGCTCGGGTCGCCAGAGCCGGGCTTGTAGACGGTCGCGTAGAGCCGTTCTTTTGGGAATCCCCACCATTCCTTCGATGTGACGAGTTCCCACGCCCAGGCGATGGCTTCCTTCTTGAAATAGTTGCCGAAGCTCCAGTTGCCCAGCATTTCAAAGAACGTATGGTGATACGTGTCCAGGCCCACGTCCTCGAGATCGTTGTGCTTCCCGCCGGCCCGGATGCACTTCTGCGTATCCGCGGCGCGCGGCGGCTTGTACGGGCACGGCATCTGACCGAGGAAGATCGGCACGAACTGGTTCATGCCGGCGTTGGTAAACAACAGGTTCGGCGCGTCCGGCAACAACGACGACGACGGCACGATCGTGTGCCCCTGGCGCTTGAAATAATCCAGAAACTGCTGGCGAATCTCAGAACTCGTCATAACACAAATAGTTGATGCTTAAGAATCCAGCGCGAAGCGTGCCGGGCATCGGCCCAACGTCCGCACCTCGTGTCCAGGCCCGACCCGTGTCTACGCCGCCGGAGGCTCCGTCGCGGCCGTGCCTGAAACCTTGGCCCTCACGGCCTCCGCGATTTTCTCGGCGACCGCCGGGTTTTGCTTCAGAAACTCCTTGGCCGATTCGCGGCCCTGGCCGATCATTTCGCCGTTGAACTGCAGCCACGATCCCTTCTTCTCGACGATGCCGAAGTTGGTGCCCACGTCAAGGAGGCTGCCCTCTTTCGAGATGCCCTCGTTATACATCACGTCAAACTCACACTCGACAAACGGCGGCGCGCACTTGTTCTTCACCACCTTGATCTTGCAGTGATTGCCAATGGCGCGCCCCTCGGCGTCCTTGATCTGCTGCTGGCGGCGGATGTCGATGCGCACGCTGGCATAAAACTTCAACGCCTTGCCGCCCGGTGTCGTCTCGGGATTGCCGAACATGACGCCGATCTTCTCGCGAAGCTGGTTGGTGAAAATAACACAGGTATTGGCCCTGGCGACAATGGAGGTCAGTTTGCGCATGGCCTGGCTCATCAAGCGCGCCTGGACGCCGACGATGGCATCGCCCATCTGGCCTTCCAGTTCCGCCTTCGGCACCAGCGCAGCCACCGAATCCACGGCGATCACATCGAGGGCGTTCGAGCGAACCAGTGTCTCGCAAATCTGCAACGCCTCCTCGCCGCTGTCCGGCTGGCTGACCAGCAGATCGTCCAACTTCACGCCCAGTTTGCGGGCGTAGTTGGGATCCAGCGCGTGCTCCGCATCGATGAATGCAGCCAAGCCGCCGTTCTTCTGGGCCTGGGCAATGATCTGGAGCACCAGCGTCGTCTTGCCCGACATTTCCGGACCGTAGATCTCGACGATACGGCCGCGCGGCACGCCCCCGATCCCGAGGGCTATGTCGATCGCCAGCGAACCGGTGGAGATGACGCCAATTCGCACCTTGGCCCGCTCATCTCCCAGACGCATGATGCTGCCCTCGCCATAGGTCTTGGCGATATGGGCGATAGCCGCCTCCAGCTGTTTCACCTGAGCGGGCGACTTCGCCGTCTCTGTGACAGCCGGTATTTCGGCTTTCTCTGTTTTTTCCTGCTTTTCCGACTTCTCGCTGACTTTGGACGGTGGCATGTCAAATCTCCTGTTGAATTCGTCCCGGTATTTCGTCAGAGCCGGGGCGAAAAGTCAATGATGCGTCATCGCACCCTTGCAATCCGGCGGGCCGCCCGCTACGGTGGTCCCCGCTGGCCGGAGGGGTGTCCGAGCGGTTTAAGGAGCACGCCTGGAAAGCGTGTGGGGTGTAAAAGCCCTCGCGGGTTCGAATCCCGCCCCCTCCGCCATTTTCCAGAGAGACGAAACCGGTTTTCACTCGAAGGTGGGGCTTGGTGGTATTCGCTATGTTTTCCAGCCACCGGAACGTCGGCTACTGCAGTTGTTCATCCTCCACGCCTGCCCACGACCAGCCTGTCAGTCCGCCTTGAACATGACCGACACGCGCACCCCACCCTGCGAGCGGTTGCACAGCGTGAGCACGCCTCCATGCAGTTCAACAATGGTCTTGCATACAGTCAGCCCCAGTCCCGTCCCGGCGCCCTCCGCTTTTGTCGTGAAGAATGGCTCAAACACCCGTGACAACTTGTCCGCCGGAATACCCGACCCCGTGTCGTCGATCTCGACCACCACAACGGTGTCGCCAGGACGGAATCGAGAACGCGCCGAAGCGTCCATCGCACCGTCCAGATCGGCCATTCCCAGCTGTTTTTGGCAGGTGCGCACCGTCAGTCCGCCCCCCGCGGGCATGGCATGAACGGCGTTCATAACGAGATTGATAAACACCTGCTCGACCTTCCGCGCATCCAGTCCCAGCGCCGGAAGACC
>CAZAAF010000379.1:0-5186 GCA_964482575.1 uncultured Verrucomicrobiota bacterium
GTGCCGTTGATGATGGCGTGGCGGACGGTCATCATGGCGTTGCTGGCCGCCTGCGTGGCGTAGAACTTCCAGAGCGACGAGTGGCTGTCGCCCTGTTCCGGCGGCGGACTGGCGGGAGCGGCTATCGGCAGCTCCTCGTTGTCAAACGGTTCGCTCACGATCACCCCTAGTGTGCGGAGTCGCCGGGGGGATTGCAAGTGGACGGAGGTATCGCCCCCGGGTTCCTTGGGGATGTCCGGGGGCGAAATCCGGACGCCGACAGGGCGGTGCGCTTCCAGACAGCCAGGTGGATCGCGACCTCCTGGCGCGATGGAAGAGGAGAAGCAAAAGCATGGCGCTCCAGCCAGGCGCACGGCTCCACGAACGCAACGTCTTTCGCTTTCCAGCAACCATCGCGTCCGGAGGCCGCGATCCACCGGAGAGAGGAAACAGGGTCAGCCCGTAGCCGCCGACGTAAGGAGGCGGATAACGACGCTGAGGAGCTGACGCAGGGCGTTTGCCCCGGGCACGCTGCTTTCCAAACGCAAACAACTGCGCCTCATGCGCCCGCCTCCTTACGTCGGCGGCTACCAGCGGATACGGCGGTGGCACCTCGTAACGGATGAATTCAGCGGCAAGGATTGGGTCGGGTCATGGGAATTGCGCTCCCCGACCCAACCCGATCCTCGCCATGGAACCGCCCATCCGGGATGTTCCAGACAAGAACACCCTCCCGTCGCGCCCATCCTCAAACGAACCCACCACCGGGGTATATTTGCGCCCCCCGCGCGGGGAGCCTTGCCGCCGCCGCCGCGGTCGCTTATAAGGGGGGGCATGACCACCGACTTTGTCCGTCCCGACAACCGAAAGCCCGACCAGTTGCGCCGCATCCGCCTCCGGAAAAACTACGTCCGGTCCGCGCTCGGCTCGGCCTTGTGCGAGTTCGGCCGCACCCGCGTCATCTGCGTCGCCAGCGTCGAGGAGGAGGTGCCGCGCTGGATGAAGGCGCAGAAGGTGCCCGGCGGCTGGATCACCGGCGAGTACGCGATGCTGCCCTATGCCGGCGGCGACCGCAAACAGCGCGAGAGCACGCGCGGCAAGCTCGACGGCCGCACCGTGGAAATCCAGCGCCTCGTCGGCCGCGCCCTCCGTGCCGTGATCGACCTGGAGAAGCTCGGCCCGCGCACGGTCTGGGTGGACTGCGATGTGCTGGAGGCCGACGGCGGGACGCGCACAGCGTCCATCACCGGGGCATTCGTCGCGCTCTGCCTGGCGCTGCGCAAGCTGCAGAAACAGGGTCTTCTCAAGGACTGGCCGATCCAGCGGCAGATTGCCGCGGTCAGCGTCGGCATCCTCGAGGGCACGCCCATCCTCGACCTGTGTTACGAGGAGGACTCGAAGGCCGCCGTGGACATGAACGTGGTGATGACCGATGCGGGCGAGTTCGTCGAGGTACAGGGCAGCGGCGAAGAGGCGACCTTCACCGCCGCGCAGCTCCAGCAGATGCTCGCTCTCGCCGAGAAGGGCATTCGCGAGTTGATGGCCCTGCAGCAACGGGCGATTGGGCCTGTCAGTGGCCAGTGAGCGGTTGTCAGTGGGCAGAGTTTAGTGGTCAGTGGCCGGTGATCAGTGGTCAGTTCGAAACTGAAAGCGAAGGTCATGAAAAGCTAGGCTTGGCGCCGGACAGCTTGAAACAGATTTTGGACGTGACGACCGAAATTGGAAAAATGCTGAATGGTTTGATGAATTCCCTGAACCCTGACCCCTGACAACATGTTCCGCCATTCCTTCATTCACATCCACGGCGTGGGGCCGAAGCTCGAGCAGGCGCTCTGGCGCGAGGGGATTGCGGACTGGCAGACGGCGCTCGACACGCCGCTGGAGCGGATCGCCCGCGTCAAGGCCGACTGGGTCAAGCGCGGGAGCGAAGCGGCGTTGCGCGCGGTGGAGCGCGGCGACCTCGCGCATTTCGCCGAACGCTGGCCGGCCCGCGACGCGTGGCGCTGGCTGGCGGAGTTCGCCGACCGCGCCGTGTATCTCGACATCGAAACCACCGGCGAACCGAAGGAGATCGGCGACATCACCTGCATCGGCCTCTACGACGGCCGCGAACCGCGGATGCTCGTCCACGGCCGTGACCTCGACCGGCTGCCGGAGGCGCTCGCGCCGTATTCGCTGGTGGTGACCTACAACGGCGGGCCGTTCGACCTGCCGTTCATCCGCGCGAAGTTCCCCGGCATCCGCCTGCCGCCGCTGCATCTGGACCTCTGCCCGTCGCTGCGGCACGTTGGGCTGAAGGGCGGCCTCAAGAGCATCGAGCGCCAGGCGCACCTGGACCGTCCCGAGGTGGTGGAGGAGGCCGACGGCTGGACCGCCGTGCTGCTCTGGCGCAAACACCTGGCCGGCGACGCCCGCGCGCTGCCGACGCTGTTGCGCTACTGCGCCGAGGACATCGTGGCGCTGGAACCGCTCGCCCGCATCGCGTACAATCGCCACCTCGATGCGCTCGAGGCCCGGCCGCCCGTGGCGCGGCTGGACCCGGTGCCGCGACGGCGGCTCGACCTGCCGTTTTCGCGGGAGCTGATGGCGGAGTTGACGGGCTTTCAACTGCCCTCCGCGCCCGCCGTGGTGCGCGAAGCCCCGCCGCCGTGGCCCGTGGAACCCCGGCCGCTGGTGATGGAATCGGCGCACGACAAGGCGGTGGAATGGTTGAAGCAGAAGGTGCAACAAAAAGGGAATGTCCCATGAAAAAACTCCTCCTGATGGCGGTCTCTGTTCTCCTGTGTTCCCCGGTCGCGTTGCACGCCGCCAGCCGCGTGCTGGCTGACAAGGGGACGAGCGAGTATGTCATCCGGCTTTGCGCGGAGCCGACGCCCGCCGAACGCCACGCCGCGGAGGAGTTGCAGCGGTTTCTCAAGGAAATCACCGGCGCGCAACTGCCCGTGCGCGAGGCGGGCGCGCTGCCGGCACATGCCATCCTCGTGGGACGCGACGCCGAGGCCGGGCGCCTCGCGCCGGACGTGGACTGGGCGGCGCTGGGCCACGAGGGCCTCGTCGTGTGCACCGCGGGACCGCACCTGTTGCTCGCCGGCGGACGGCCGCGCGGGACGTTGTACGCGGTCTATTCGTTCCTTCAAAACGACCTGGGCTGCCGGTGGTTCACGCCGGATTGCAGCCGCATCCCGAAGCGGTCACGGCTGGTGGTCCCCGACCTCCATCGCACGTTCGTGCCGCCGCTCGAGTATCGCGAGAGCTACGAGTACTGCGCCTTCGACGGCGACTGGTCGGCCCGCAACTTCAACAACGGCCAGTCGCCGCGCGTGACCGATGCGCACGGCGGCAAGGTCATCTACTCGGGATTCGTCCATCCGTTCTACCCGCTGCTGCCGCCGGAGAAGCATTTCGCGAAGCACCCGGAGTGGTATTCGGAGCGCAACGGCAAGCGCACCCACGACCGCGCCCAGCTCTGCCTGACCAATCCCGAGGTGGTCGCAGCGGTCACCGAGGCGGTCCGGGCGCAACTCCACCGGCACCCGGAGGCGACGATTATTTCCGTCTCGCAAAACGACTGGCATGGCTGTTGCGAATGCGCCAAATGCAAGGCGGTGGACGACGAGGAGGGCAGTCACAGCGGCACGCTGATCCGTTTCGTCAACCAGGTCGCCGAAAACATCGAGAAGGAATTTCCCAACGTGGTGGTGGACACGCTCGCGTACCAGTACACACGCAAGCCGCCGCTCCACGTCCGTCCGCGGCCGAACGTTATCGTGCGCCTGTGCAGCATCGAGTGCTGCTTCACGCATCCGCTGGAGCGCTGCCCGCAGAACCGGTCGTTTGTCGAGGACATCGTCGGCTGGTCGAGGATTTGCAAACGGCTTTACATCTGGGATTACGTCACGAATTTCGCCCATTACCTGCTGCCGTACCCGAACCTCGACGTGCTGGAGCCGAACATCCGCTTCTTCATCGCCCACGGCGTGCGGGGCGTGTTCGAGGAGGGCGCGTACCAGACGCCGGGGGCGGAGATGATGGAACTGCGCGCCTACATGATGGCGCAGTTGTTGTGGAACCCCGCCTATGGGGCGGTCCGCGCGCGCGATGAATTCCTCGACGGCTATTACGGTCCCGCCGCGGCGCCGATCCGCCGCTACCTGCGGCTCATGCACGACAAAGTGGAGCGCGAGAAGATCCATCTGCGCTGTTACGTGCAGCCCGGCGCACCGTGTTTCACGCCGGAGCTGATCGCGAAGGCGGAGACGCTGTTCACCGAGGCCGAGCGGCTCGCCGTGAAACAGCCGGAGGTGCTCAAGCGGGTCCGGACGGCCCATCTGGCGGTGCAGTACACGATGCTCGTCAACGGCCGGGCCTGGGCGCGCGCGGCGAAGCGCGCCGGCAAAAAGGACGGCGTGTTTGGCGCAAGCTGGTCCGAGAAGGACGTCGCCGGCAAATTCCTCGCCACCGCCGCGGCGATTGGCGTGAAACAGACGAGCGAGGGCGGCCAGTTCGCGCCGTTCAAGGAGAAGATCCTCGCGCGCATCGCCGTGGGACGCTCCCGCGCCACGCCGCCGCCCGGCACGGAGAAACTGCCGGCGGGCGCCGTCATTGACGTGCAGGACGACGAGTTCAGTTTCCACAAGGAAGGCACGCTCTGCGGCGTCCGGTCCGATCCCACGGCTTCCGACGGCGCCTGCGCCTGGCTGACCGGCGACACCCTCGAGTGGGCGATCCAGTTCCATCTGCCGCCGGCCTATTTCAAGGCCGGCCGCTCTTACCGCGCGTTTGCGGTCGTCAAGGTCCGCAAGCAGGCGGACACCGGTGCCGCGTTCAGCTTCGGCCTCTACGACACCGCGGCGAAGAAGGGCATCGCCAGCCGGCGCATCCCGGCGAAGGACGCGGCCACGGACTGGAAGGCCTACGACCTCGGCGTGTTCGAGTCCAAAGGCCAGCCGTATGTCTGGTTTGCCGGCTGCAAGAACGCCGCCGCCGTGCCGGAAATCCTGATCGACCGCGTCTATTTCGTGGAAGAGACGAAGAAGCCAGTGACCGCCGCCAAATAGGGGAGGTCCCGATTGAACATGCGTTCATCCCGGAACCGGCTCCGCCATCTGTGTGCATCCGTGTTCATTTGTGGTTTCATGGCCGGTTCCCTAAGCACGGCCGGCGCGGCCGAACTGGATCGCGACCCGGCCTGGGCGCAGGCGCATTTG
>CAZAAF010000380.1:0-5162 GCA_964482575.1 uncultured Verrucomicrobiota bacterium
GCATGTTCTTGAGGCCCGAGGCGGCGCGTTTCCAGACGGCCACGGGCATCAGCCATTCGCCGGAGGAAAGCACGGTGGGTTTGTTCAGCAGGATGCCGTTGGCGATGCGGCGCGGCGCGGACCATTTCGGTTTCTCGTCGCCGCCATTCTCGGTGACAATGGCCCAGACGCCGGCGCGACCGTCCCACCACGACATGCCCTGTGCCCAGAACAGCCAGAGCCGGTTCTGGGGATCGCGCCAGAGACACGGGTCGAACGCGCGCACCGGACCGGGCGTGTCCACCACGAGCTTCGGTTTCGACCACGTCTTGCCGTTGTCGCCGCTGGTGACCAGCACGACGAAGTTGTCGGGGCCTTCGCCGGTGCCGCCCCCATCCCACGTGGCCCACAGGCGGCCGTTGGCGGCGCGCTCGATGCCGGGAATGCCCTGGAACGCCCGCACGCTGTCCGCATACTGCGGGCCGAGGTCGCTGTTGACCATCGGCGGCTGGAGCGCGGGATCGGCGGCGATTTTCGCCCCGAGGCCGTCGAGTTCCTTCATCGTGAAACGGACGCTGACAATGAACGGCAATTCCCCGGCGACCCAGTGGCCGTAGGTGGTGGTGACAAATGTCCCATCGGGCAGCAGTTCCAGGCCGGGATAGGCGCAGTCGCCGCCCTTGTGATTGTCCATCAACCGCACGCGATACTGTCCTTCACGGCCATGGACGATGTCGTCGTAGGTGCCGACCCAGCCCACCCAGTCGCCCCACGTCGGGCTCTCATGCGTCATGTCGCGGAACGTGATGAACAACCGGCCGTCGGGCGCGTAGCGGGCCACATGGCGGTCGCCCGTCAGCGCGCCGGGCAGTTCGCGCGGCTTTGTCCACGTCTCGCCCTCGTCGTCGGAGAAAATAATGAACGCGTTGAACTTCCGGCTGTTCTCGCGCAGCAACACCGCGAGCTGCTTGCCGTCCGGCGAGCGCAGCACGCCCGGTTCGCACAAGTGCGCGGTCGGATGCGTGGCGATGGCGACCGGTTGGCCCCACGTCAGGCCGCCGTCGGTCGAGAGGGTTTTATAGACCGTGAACACCGGCGGCTTCTGCGGCTTGCTGTCGGCGCGCAGGTACCGTCCGTCATCATGGAACAGCGCCATGAAGTGGCCGTTCTTCAGCCGCGCCATGCTGGCGATGGCCACGATGCCGCCGAAATCGCCAATCGGTTTCAGGTCGCTCCACGTCCCGCCGTCGTCCTCAGACACCGCCATCCGGATCGGGTAGAGGCCGGAGAACAGGAGGAGCCGTTTCTTGCCAGCGGCGTCCTCGACACGGTAGAGCGTCGGCACTTCCTTCGACGTGGCCCAACTCGCCGGCGTCGCCAGCCGTTCAGACCAGGTGCGACCGCCATCGGTGCTGCGTTTCATCACGATCGCGCCGCGGCCATGGCCTTTCGGATAGACGGCGATCATCGTCCGGCCGTCCTCGAGCAACACCGTGGTCGGGTGGCCGAGATACTGGCCGGGCTCCTTGTCCACGATGACCTGCCGCTCCGTCTGGCCTGCGAGGTCAATCAGCGGGATGTTGTAGCCGCGCAAGGGTGCCGGAGGTGCCGGCGTGGGAGAAGCGGCGAAACCGGCCATGCCGGCGGCCAGAAGCACGGGGAGGAGGAGGTGGGTCCGAATCAACGGCGTGTGACGAATTTTCATGTTCAAACTCCAGGTTTCAAAATCCAGACGCCGGGCTCCACACACAGTCTGGAGCCCGGCTTACCGCGCCCTTGCTGTAAATTCCGGTGTCGCCGGATTACTTCGCGCCGCCCGGCCCGTAGCCCGGCTTGGGTTTGCCGTCGGCGTCCAGTTTGTCGCAGGCCCAGAGCAGGCCGCGCGCAACGAGATCCAGATAGCGCGCGTCGGCAACGGTCAGGTCGTTGTGGCCGATGGTCGTGCTGAAAACGCGGGTCTTGCCATTGTAGAGGCTGGTCCACGCCACGACCCAGTTCGTTTCTTTCTCGGTCACCTGCTCGGTTCCGTCCTTCTGCTTTTTCTTCTGCTTCGCGATTTGTTTGCCCATCGCGAGCGCATGGGCGTTGTCGAATACCTTGACGTTGTTGTAGTGCTCCTCGTTGATGGTCACCCAGTCCGCCAGTCCGTGCGCGATGGGATGGCTCGGGTCCACGTAGCTGATGGCAATCGGCGCCTGCGGGCCGTGGCCGCTCGACTGGAGGCCAAGGTAGTCGAACCAGAGGGCGCGCTGGGAACCGGGGGCGGCCGGTTCGCCGGGGTTGCCGATGCGGTAGCAATGCATTGCGCAGTGAAGATTGATGCCGGGAATGCCATCGCGATGCGGTTTGAGCACGCCCTCGATCACGGCGGGATCGGCAATGCCGGCCGCGCACTCGTCATGGATGATGACATCATAACCCGCGGCGTAGTCGGGCTTGCCGTAGAACGGGAACGGGGGCTTGGTGCTCTTGTCCTCGCTGTACACGACATCCACCACGATGTTGGCGCGCTCCTCCAGGCCTTTCTTGAGGATGTCCTTCTGCGTCTTGTAGTTGTGACAGCAGCCGCCGGCAATCAACAGCGCCTTGAGCGGTTTCGGCGCGTCGGCGGCGGACAGGAAGCCGCCGGTCTGGATCGTGGCGAGGAGGCAGATGCAAAGGAATCGGTTCACAGGATGGGTCTTTCTTGTTTGTCGTGTCGGTTTGCCGGCAAATGCCCGGATGCACGGCGGGGTGGAGAAAACATTTTCCAGCGCCAAAACTCAAGCGCAAAGAAAACGCGCCGCGTTTTCTTGCACGGGGATGGGCCGCCATGTAGATTGCGCCGGGATGAAGCCGGGTTTTTCCAGGGAACGCGGCGCAGGGGCAAGGTTCGCGCTGGCCTCGGAACCGCCGCGACATTAAGGTTGAACCCGATCAAACGAAAGGCAACATGGCGACCAACGAAGTCATTGTCCTGAAGCGGGATTGTGCGGCCGTCCAGATTCCGTCCGGTCACGCCATGACGTTGTCGGCGGGCACCGAGGTGACCCTCACGCAAACCCTGGGCGGTTACACCGTCTCGGCGCGCGGCGTGCTCTGTCGGATCGCGCCGAAGGACGCCGACGCGCTGGGGTTCAGCCAGCCGGCGGAAGCCCCGAAGGCCGTCGGCGCGGCGGACGAAAAGCTTTTCGAGCAGCAGGTCTGGGAGGCATTGAAGAACTGCTATGACCCCGAGATTCCCGTCAACATCGTGGACCTCGGCCTGATCTATGACATGCGCACGGTGGAGGCGCCGCAGGGCGGCCGGCGCGTGGACGTGAAAATGACCCTGACGGCGCGCGGATGCGGCATGGGGCCGGCCATCGCCGCCGACGCCCGGCAGCATCTGCTCGACATCACCGGCGTGGCGGACGCCACCGTCGAGCTGGTCTGGGACCCGCCCTGGAACCCCGCCATGATCTCCCCCGAAGGCAAGAAACAACTCGGCATGGGCTGACCGCGGCACACGCGGCCGTCTGTTCAAGCCGGGCGACAACAAGAAACGTTGACTCTTATGCAAATTCCTACACTTCCATCCCCCGTCGTGCTGCCGCGCGAACTCTCGCGTTTTTCCGAACTGGTGTACAACCTGCACTGGACCTGGAGCGCCGCCGCGGCCGACTGCTTCGCGCTCGTCGAACCGGCACTCTGGGCCGCCACCGGCAATCCCGTGGACCTGCTTCAGGACGTCTCCGTCGCGCGCTGGCTGGAGCTGGCGCGCGACGCGAAGTTCCTGCGCGCCTACCATCGCGCGCTGGAGGCGCTGGACGCCCATCTCTACGCGCCCGACCGGAGCGATTATCCTGCGCGCGGGCCGGTCGCCTACTTCTGCATGGAGTACGGCTGGCACGAGTGCCTGCCGGTCATGAGCGGCGGCCTCGGCATCCTCGCGGGCGACCACACCAAGACGGCGAGCGACATAGGACTGCCGTTCGTTGGCGTCGGGATGCTCTATCGCAGCGGGTTCTTCATCCAGCAGCTCGCGCCGGATGGCCGCCAGATGAATATCTTCCCGCGCCACGACTTCAATCGCTGGGCCGTGCGCCCCGTGGCCGGCCGGAACGGCCGCGAGTTGATCGTCGGCGTCGGGTTTCCCGGCCGCACCGTCTTCGCCAAGGTCTGGCTCGCACAAGTCGGCCGCGTGCCGGTGCTGCTGCTCGACACCGATATTCGGCAGAACGCCGCGGGCGACCGCGCCATCACCAGCCAGCTCTACTGCCGCGGCCGGGAAGTGCGGCTCTGCCAGGAACGGCTCATCGGCATGGGCGGCGTGCGGGCGTTGCGCGCGCTCGGCATCGCCCCGGGCGCGTGGCACCTGAACGAGGGCCACTGCGTGTTCCTGCAAATCGAGCGGCTGCGCGAATTGAGAAAGCGCGGCGTGAAGCTGGACGAGGCGCGCCGCCGCATCGCGGCCAACACGGTGTTCACAACGCATACACCGGTGCCGGCGGGCAACGAACAGTTCGATCCGGCGCTGGTGGAACACTATTTCGCCGCCGACTGCCGCGACCTCGGCCTCCGGTTCCCGCAACTGCTCGAGCTGTCGCGCGAGCACGCCCGGACCGGACCGGTAAACCTCACCGCACTGGCCTTGCGCGTGTCGAGCTGGACCAACGGCGTCAGCCATCTGAACGCCAAGGTCGAGATCGACATGTGGCGCCACTTTTGGAAGGGCCGGCCGGACCGGATCCAGGCGGTCACCAACGGCGTCCATGTGGACACCTGGCTCGGCGCGGAACTCGCCGCGCTCTTCGACCGCTACGCCGGCCCCGACTGGAAACTGAGCCTCTGCGACGCCGGATTCTGGCGCGCGGTCATGGACCGGATTCCCGATGCCGCGCTCTGGGCGGCGCACGCAAAGCAGAAGGCGCGCCTGGTGGACTTCTGCCGCGCACGCACGGCGGCAATGCGCGCCCGCCACAGCGCGCCGCCGGAGGACGTGCGCGCGGCGCTGACTTCGCTGCTCGATCCCGCGGCATTGACGATCGGTTTCGCGCGGCGGTTTGCCCCGTACAAGCGGGCGGACCTTTTGTTCAGCGACCCGAAGCGGCTCCAACGCATCGTCCGCGGCGTCGGCCGGCCGGTGCAGTTCGTGTTCGCCGTCAAGGCACATCACGATGACGCCGGAGGTCAGGACCTGGTGCGTCGCGTGTTCCAATGGT
>CAZAAF010000381.1:0-5152 GCA_964482575.1 uncultured Verrucomicrobiota bacterium
CACGTTGTTGACATCGCCGGACGCGCCGTGAGTCAACAGCGCCACAAACTCCCCGCCTTTGCGCTCACGCATCAGGCTGGCGAACACGCCGTAGTAATCGGCGGAAATCGCGCGGCCGTCGTGATCACCGACGTAATGCAGCGAGAAATTCGCCACCAGCGCCAGCGGTTGGCCCATCATGGTCTCGATCATCAGCATCGGAACCTGCGGGTCGGTTGGGCCGGCGGGACGGAGAACGTTCGGGTTGCCGATGCCGGGATTCATCTTCACCGTGCCATCCTTCATGTGATAGCGGCGGTTGAAACCGGCCCGCGGTTCCCACCCGTTGGCCCACGCCGCGCGCGCCGGCTGCAACCGCTCCACCGCCTGGCGCACCGCCTCGCCCACGCGCTGGATCACCGTCTCGATATAAGCCGCTTCCCGCACCGACTGGAAAATCGTCAGGGTGCAGGGCGCGGAATGGGTGTGCGTGCAGGAGACGCAGATGTTCTCCACCGGAATGTGCGCGGCCTTGCCGGCGGCGGCGCGGGCGCGTGCCGCATCGTCATTGCCAAAGGCAACCAGATCCAGCAGCACAAAGGCGAGGCGTGTGCCCCCGGATTCCAGCACCACCGCGCGCGCGTGAAGCGGATCGAGAATGGATGTGGCCGCGCGTCCGGTCAACGACCCGGCCAGCGAAATACCAACCGGCGGCGTGATGTCCACCACGGCCGCGCCGGCCAGAAGCGACCCTTTGTTGGATGGGGACGGGCTGCCCGGTTCCGCCCCGCGACAGAGGCCGCCCGCCGCGGCCAGCGTGAAACCGGCGGTCGTCTGCAAAAAATGGCGGCGTGAAACGAGACTGTCCGCTTTCATGATGCAACACTCCTTCTGCATGTCTTGAACACTGTCTGCATTCTAGCCAGACGGACGTTGACGGCACTACACGAAAGCCGGCGTCGGCTGGTATTTTCCCGATGCAAGCACCGCACGCCGTGCCGTCTCAACCGAAGCGATAATGTTTTCGCACGGCCTTCCGCACCTTCCATGTGCAGGACATGCCGGCAGGAAACGTGACGAGGTCACCCTTGCCGAAGCGCACCGGCTGGCCGCCCTTGGGGGTCACCTCGACGTCACCTTCGAGCAAATAACACGTCTCGGTCGCGTCGTAATGCCACGGAAACTCCGACGCCTCCTTTTCCCAGATGGGCCAGTCCCAGACACCCAGTGCGGCGAGTTGTTCCGCAGCCGGCTCGTGTTCGATCTTGATGTCAGCCATAAACTCCTCCGGTTGAATGGCCCGGCGCCCGGACGCGGCGGTCACTCCGGCAAAACGCCCACACTCTCCTCGACGGCCGCCGCTTCCAGGTCGATCAGGAATTTTTTCCAGCCAAGCCCCGCCGAGAATCCACCGAGACCGTTCGAGGCCACGGCGCGGTGGCAGGGAATCAACAACGGCAGCGGGTTGCGTCCGCAGGCCGTACCGACGGCACGGCATGCCTTGGGCCGGCCAATGGACCGGGCGATTTGTGCATACGTGCGGGTCTGACCGTGCGGGATCCGCCGGAGCGCACGCCAGACGGCCCGCTGAAACGGTGTGGCACCATTCAGGTCGAGGGGGTGGTGCAGATCCGTCACCTTGCCTTCAAAGTAGTCGCGCAGGTCGCGCTGGAGACGGCGCAACATGGCGTCCAGCACCGCCACGCCCTTGCGGCGACGCCGGTCGCGGCCCCGCGGCAGCGCCAGCGAACACAAGCCGTGGTCGGACACCTCCACCCGCATCTGGCCGACCGTCGTGGCCAGACAATAGCTTTGGATCGTCCGTTTCGTTTTCATGTACGCGGCTCCCTCAGCAATTCTTCAGCGCAAACACCAGCGCCAGGATGGACCCCACCAGGACCGCCGTGCTCACGGCAAACCGATACCGTGCCATGCGGCGTTCGTAGCGCAGCGGGCGCATGGTCTTGAAACTGCCCGTGGACAGATAGCTCACCAATTTCGGGTCGGCGGGTCGCTGGCGCGGCGGAAAGAACGCCTGCCACCAAGGCCGCGTACTGCCGCCGGGCGGACGCACCTCTTCCTCATGCGGGTGTCGCGACCAAAGCTCGCGCTGTCGCGGCGTGCCGAAACTCACGCGTCCCTGGCCGGGCGGCGCCGGTGCCGGCGCGGGCGCAGGCCCTGGAGCCTGCGGAGGATTCCCGGGATAGGCCGTGCTGGCGGTCTTGGGGGCAGCATCCCTGGCCGGAGTGTGCTTCAACCGCCGCACCTGGGCTTCGAGATGATCCAACTCCTTGTCGATCTCCCGCAGCCGGCGGTCCAACGCATTCTGTCTTTTCCCAAACCAGGCCATGATCCAACTACCGTTTCACCATCAACGTAATCACGAGCAGGAGAACCACCACCACCACGGGCAGCGAAAACGCCAGGCCCAGCCTCAACGCAGGGCCGAAGCCGATGCGATCCAGCGGATTCGCCGGCCCGGAGAGTTTCTCCAGCGGCGTCTGCGGCAGATCGTCCGGCGACTTGTTTTGGAGCGCGTCGATGCGCAGGCAGGCGCGGTTGAACTCCATCCGCGCCGTCTCGATCATCGCCAGCGCCTTCGACAGCTCGGACTTCAGGTTCTCGATGGTCCAGTGGGCATCGGTCAACGCCTCCACATGGGAGAGCTGTTCCTTGAAGACCTCCCGCGTGCGGCTGATGAGGTCCAGCATGCGTTGCATCTCCACCTGTTCATGCTCGAGCACGACCAGGCCGCGGTTGAGCGCCTCCACCACTTCGATGCGGCCGCGCGCAAACTCGTCGTGGCGGCGGCGCATCTCCTCCAGTTCGCCCTTGGCGCGTTCCAGTTCCTCTTTCTTGCGCTGCAGCAATGTAATCTGCTCCCGAGCCTGATCCAGATTGGCGTCCAGTTCCCCACGGGCAACGGGCGGTGTCTGGTGAAGGCCGGGCTGTGTCGGAAAACCTTGTGACATACGATCCTTTCGTGAGCCGAAAATGCAAACCCGTGCTCCATCCCCGGAGCGCGCGGTATGGTATATGAACGCCGGGGACGTGTAAAGCGATGCAGCGTTGTTTTTTTGGTTTCAACCGCGGGCGCGGGTGGGTTTGACTGCGCCCGATGGCTGTCCCATGATGCCCCCATGCGCCTGATGATTTCGTTTCTCCTGACATCCGTCCTCGCGGCGGCTCTTTGCGCCGCGCCATCGGTCGAACAAACGCCGGCGGAACTCTGTGTGACGGCACCGGGCTATCGCATCCGGTTCCAACGCCACAACACCGGTTTCGACCTGGAACTGCGCGATGCCAAAGGCGCGTGGCAGCGGGTCGCCCAGAAACAAGGGGAACCCGAGTTTGCCGTTGCGGACGGTGGCAGTTTGCAGACGACCGCCAGTCTACTCGCGCGCACCCGGCACGAGGTCCGCGACGGCACCGTGGTCGTCGGGTCCACCGCCATGATCTCGCCGGAACCCCGGCAAATCCTCCGGCTGCACTTCATTTGCACGGACGAAGGTGTGCTGGTCCGTTTCGCGCTCGACTCCAAGAGAGCCTCCGACAAGGCCCAGTGCTGGGCCCTGCCGCGGCTGCCGCTGGATGAATCGCTCTTCGATACCTATGCCTACTGGCGCGAATCGGACGAGTTTCGCAGCGGCACGATCGCCGGCCTCGGGGAGCGCAACGTGTTCGCCGGTGATTCCGCGTGGGGACCGCACGGCGACACGACATCGCGGCTCAGCCGCCGCCATCCCGCCGTGATCGCACGCGCCGCCAACGCCGGCACCGGCCTGGGCGTCGTGTTTTCCGGATACGCGGAGGACTGGCCGCAAAGCCATTCGTTCATCCAGCGCCACACGCCGGCGAACCTGTTTTTCTATGCAGCGATCGCGCCTGCGAGGGTCGCGTCCGCAGGCTTGTGGGCGTGGCTTGCACCCTTCACGGAGAACGATCCAGCCGCCATGGCCGCAAAGGTCGAGCGGCTCGTCACGCGCGGCGAGGAACTCCGCCGCGCATTCCGGCCCATAGCACCGGATCCGGACCCGCGCTGGCTGCAGACAACGCCGGATTTTCCGGTATCGTTGCGGCGGGCTCAACCCGTCGCGGACATCCGCGACGCAGTTGTCTATACGGTCCACGAAACGATCGACTCCGACGAAGGCATCCGCGCCGCCGCCAAAGCCGGGTCGGACTGCTGGATTCGCGCGTGGTTCAAATGGCATCAGGCGCGCGACTACAGCCCGCTGTCCGGCATGCCGGCGAAGGCGCACGCCCTTGGCGCGCTGTTCGGCGGCGGCATCACGTGCAGCGCGCTCTATGACGGCGAGAACGGCCTCACCGAGGCCCAGGTGCTCGACATGGCCACGCGCGGGGCGGATGGCAAGCTCGTGGACGCATGGGGCGAGCGCGGCTGCCGCCACGGCACGCTGTCGAACCCCGCCTATCTCGACTACCTGCTCCAGTGGTGCCGCCAGCAGATGGATGCGGGCGTGGATTACCTGTTCATGGACGAGATCAACGCCGCGCTCCAGGCGGACGAGGGTTTCGACGACTACTCGATGCGCGATTACCGCGCCTGGCTGCAAAAACGCGGCCTCGCCTTCAAACAACCCACGGCCCACCACGGACCCGCCGAGTGGCACGCGTTCCGCCGCGAACGCGATGACCGCGCGTGGAAGCTGCTGACCGATTCCATCCGCGCCTACGCCACGAACAAGGGTCGGCGCGTGCTCATCAGCGGCAACGGCCTTGCCCGCTATGTGGACATGCAGGTGCTCGGCGTCTGGGGACTCTGGCGCGTGAAGGACGGCGCGGCGGACCTTTCGGAAAACCAGATCCAGGAGTGGGCCTCGACCGTGGCCGCGGGCCGTTCGCTGGCGGGCGCGCACGTGCCGGTGGTTTTCTTCCACGATTGGGGTTTCGGCGGATTCCCGTGGATGAAAACCTCCCCGCCCGACCGCGAGTTGTGGATGCGCGTGCGCGGCGCGGAAATCTACGCCGCGGGCGCCTTCTTCGCCTTCCCAGTGCACGGACCCTCGGGCGACGACGCGGTGCGCGACGGCTCGATCCGCGAGATCGCGCGCCAGTCGGCGTTTTATCACCGGAACAAGGCGCTGTATCTCGACGCGCACGTGCTCGGCTTCGAACCGATTGAGACGGACGCGCCGCGGCTCAGCACCGC
>CAZAAF010000382.1:0-5145 GCA_964482575.1 uncultured Verrucomicrobiota bacterium
GGCGGTGAAGTTCGTTCCCCTGCCCTCGGAAGCTCCTGCGGCCGTGGAACCGCCTCCCGTACCGGTGCGTCCGGCTCTCATGCAGCGATCCGCCCCGGCGGCGGCGGCCCCGGTCTTCAACCGCCGGTACACGTTCGATTCCTTCGTGGTCGGCCCCAACAATGAGATGGCGCACGCCGCGGCCAAATCCGTGGCCGAATCCCCCGGCCGCGCCTACAACCCGTTGTTCATCCATGGCGCCACGGGCCTTGGCAAGACCCATCTGCTGCAGGCCATCGGCCACTATGTGTTGAGCCGCCGCAATCGCACGCGCATTGTGTATGTGACGTGCGAATACTTCCTGAACCACTTCATCGAGTCTCTCGGTTCAAAGCAGATGCACAACTTCCGCAAGCACTATCGGAATGCGGACATCCTGCTGATTGACGATATCCACTCACTGGCCGGCAAACAAGGCACGCAGGAGGAGTTTTTCCACACGTTCAACTCCCTCTTTGATGCGCACAAGCAGATCGTCCTCTCGTGCGATCGTCCGGCGACGGAAATCGCCGGGCTGGAGGAACGGTTGATCTCCCGCTTCGAGTGGGGCCAGACGGTGGACCTGCAGCCGCCCGATCTGGAGACGAGGATTGCCATCCTTCGCAAGAAGCAGCATTTGCTGGGGTTCCATCTGCCCGACGAGGTGCTTCATTTCCTGGCCGAGAAGATCCGCACGAATATCCGCCGTCTGGAAGGCGCCTTGATCCGCGTCGCCTCCTATGGGTCGCTCCCGGGCCGCGCGGTGGACATCCCCGCCGTGGAAAAACTGCTCGCCGATGTGCTCACGGAAGAAGCCCGTCATGCCTTGACGGTGGAAGGGATTCAAAAACGCGTGGCGGAGCACTTCGACATCCGCCTGGCGGACATGACCAGCAAGCGCCGGCCCAATTCCATTGCGTTTCCGAGGATGGTGGCGATGTATCTGTCCCGGCAGTTGACCAACCACTCCCTGGCCCAGATTGGCGAAGCTTTTGGCGGCCGCGACCATGGCACCGTGATCAACGCCTGCAAGCAGATCTCCAAGGCGATTCAGTCCGATGCGGCCCTGCGTCAAACCGTCGGTTTCCTCCAGCAGCAATTGCGCCGTGAATAACCTTCCCAATAAGTTGTGTGTTGTCGGGTGGTTCGTTGTTAAGAACTTGGAGGGGATTTTTTTTGTGAATAACCGGGGTGGTTTGTCCCCGGTTGATCGTCCGTTATTCACAGTCCCGGATTGTTGCAAGTGCCGCTGGCTGACCTTGACAGCGCATTTTGTTTCCAGTATTCACACACCCTACTACGACTACTTTTTCTTAAGGTATATATGAAAATAACAGTCAGCAAAGACCAGATGTTGGAATCGCTTCAGCAAGTGCAAACAGTCGTCAGCACTCGCACCACCTTGCCCATTCTTTCGAATGTCTTGCTCCGCGCTTCAGGAGAGACTCTTGAGCTGACCACCACCGATTTGGATGTCGGTATTCAACGCAAAATCACTGCAGAAATAGCCAAACCCGGGGCCACCAGTCTTCCCGCGCGCCGATTGTTCAGCATTTTCAGGGAGCTTCCAGCCGGGGAAGCGGAAATCGAAGTGGATGAGAAAAATACCGCCTCGATCCGCTGTGGATCTTCGTTTTTCAAGATCATGGGACTCCCGGCCGAGGAATTTCCCCCGTTGCCGAAGTTCGATGGAGGCAAACACTTCAAAATCGCCCAATCCAGTCTACGGGACATGTTTCGGAAAACTGCGTATGCGATTTCAAACGATGAAACGCGTTATGTGCTGAATGGCGCCTTCATGCAGTTCAAGGCGGACAAACTCACCATGGTGGCCACGGATGGACGGCGACTGGCCTTGGTTGAACAAGACCTTGAATTTCCGAAAGCGAATGAAGTGGAAGGCATCCTGCCCACCAAGGCAGTCAACGAACTGATGCATCTGTTGGGCGACAAAGGCGAGGTCCATGCAGTGGTGACGGAAAATCAAATGGCTTTTGAGATGCAGGTGGCGACGGCACCAGCGGCGACGGCACCGGCCGGGGAAAAAGGGAAAGAGGAAAAACCGAAGAATGACAGCCCCAATCTGATGATCGTGTCCAAGCTGATTGAGGGCAATTATCCCAATTACCGGCAGGTAATCCCGAGCGAGTGCAAGGAACGGGTAACGTTGGAGAGAGAGAGCCTGTTGACTGCGCTACGCCGTGCGTCGTTGCTGTGCACGGAAAAGTCGAACTCGGTGAAACTGCAGTTCACCAAGAACAACCTGGCAGTCATCGCCAAAAGCCCCGATGTGGGCGAGGCGAGGGAGTCGCTGGCCATCAATTTCAAAGGCAAGGAAGTGGCGGTCGCGTTCAATCCCGAATACCTGATGGATCCGTTGAGGAACGTCGACAGCGACGAAGTTCATCTGGAACTCATCGATGAACTGTCGCCGGGCGTGCTCAAGGTGAACGCGCCGTTCCTGTATGTGTTGATGCCGATGCGGATGAGCTAGAGCGGGGTCAATTCGTGCCGCAGGATGCTCAGGGAATAAAGGGCCGCAGTTTCCGCGCGCAGCACCAAAGGGCCCAGGGACAAGGGCCGGCAGGCCGAGGATTTGGCCAAGGAAATCTCGGCCGGGGTGAAGTCTCCTTCAGGACCGACCAGGATCAGAACCGAGGCCCCCGGGCGCAGGGGAGAAACCTCCGCGAGAATGGTTTTCAATGGGCGCGAATCCGGTTGCAGGGAGGCGATCAGTTTCAGGTCGAACTCACCCTGAAGAGTCCCCAAGTCTTCCAGAAAAGAACGCGCTTTTTGAGGGGGCAATAATTCAGGAAGCCAGTCGTTGCCGGATTGTTTGCAGGCTTCGAGACAAATGGAGCGCCATCGGTCGAGCTTCTTCGAGTCCTGATCATCCAGTTGGACGATCGTGCGGTCGGAAATCAGGGGAAGAATCCGCGCCACGCCCAGTTCCGTGGATTTCTGGAGGATCAGATCCATGTTTTTTTTCGGCACCGCCTGCGCAAGGGTCAAACGACAAGGCAGGGGCGGAGCGCTGGCGGTGGAAAGTAACTTGAGGTGGACGGAATCGGGGCGGATTTCGCCAACCGCGCATTGCGCCTGATGGCCCCGGCCATCGAAGACATTGACCGAATCCCCGGCCTTCAGGCGCAGGACGTGGATGGCGTGATGCGCCTCGGCGGATGAAAGCACGAGATGACCGAGATCGGGCAGATAGAACCTGTGCATGTCCTATATGTGGGAGAAAGACAGGTGATTTGCCAGCCGGGAGTTGGAGAGAGCCGGAGAAACTTCGTGCGTCGCGCGGAGAATCCGGCTATATCCACAGTCGAACGACCCAATCCCGCGACACGTCGAACATGAGAACTGCACTCGTCCTCCTGAATGCCCTTTGGCTGGTACTCGCCGCGACTACATCCCCGGGCGCCAATACGCCGGAAGCCGGCGACACCCTGAAAACGTTGAGGCCCGGCCATCCGCGGTTGTTCGTGCTCGATGCGGATCTGGCGCGCGTCAAACAGGCTATCGAGAAGGATCCGCAGGCGCGGCGGTGGCACGAGCGGCTGTTGCAGGAGGCCGGGGCGATGCTGAGGGCGAAACCGATCGAGCGGAAGTTGATCGGGCCGCGGCTGCTCGACAAGAGCCGCACGGCGCTGCTACGAATCAGCACCCTGGCCGGGCTTTACCGGCTGGATGGCGACAAGCGTTTCGCCGAAAGGGCGCGCCAGGAAATGCTCACCGCGGCGGCGTTCGAGGACTGGAACCCCAAACATTTCCTCGATGTCGCCGAGATGACCAACGCGCTGGCCATCGGTTACGACTGGCTGTTCGATTTCCTGTCGGCAGAAGACCGGGCGACGATCCGCACCGCCATCATCGAGAAGGGGTTGAAGCCGTCGCAATCGGTTTCCGGCAGAGCCCGCTGGTGGGCCAAGGTGGAACACAATTGGAATCAGGTTTGCAACGGCGGCATGACCGTCGGAGCACTCGCCATCGCCGACGAAGAGCCGGCGCTGGCCGGGCCAATCATCGAGGACGGTCGAAAATCCATCGTGCTGGCCATGAAGACTTTCGGCCCCGATGGCGGATGGCCGGAAGGGCCGGGCTACTGGAACTATGCGACCGTGTATAATGTGTTTTACCTGGCCGCGCTGGAGACTGCGCTTGGCACCGACTTCGGGCTCAAGAAAACACCGGGCTTCGCCGACACGGGTTTCTTCCGCATCCATTTCACCGGGCCGACAGGCCGGACCTTCAGCTACGCCGATGCGCACGAAGGCGCGGGCACCTCGGCGCAGATGTTCTGGCTGGCACGCGCGTTCAACCATCCGGTCTTTACCGGCCATGAACGGATCATGGCGGAGAGCCGCCCCACCATCTTCCATTTGCTTTGGTTCAACGGCGACGGCCGCGCGCCGCAGGATGACGACCTGCCCCGCGCTGCGGTTTTCCGCGGCGTGGACGTGGCCTTCCTTCGCAGTTCATGGGCGGACAAGGGAGCCGTTTTCATCGGCTTCAAAGGTGGGGACAACAAAGCCAACCACAGTCACCTCGATCTCGGTTCGTTCGTGCTCGACGCCCTCGGCCAGCGCTGGGCGATGGACCTTGGCGCCGACGACTACAACATGCCCGGCTATTTTGGAAAGCAACGCTGGACCTACTACCGGCTTCGCACGGAGAGCCACAACACGCTCACGCTCGACGGCGAAAACCAGGACCCGCGGGCTGCGGCGCCGATCGTTGCTTTCAGCGCGGCCCCGCAACGGTCGTTTGCCGTGGCCGATATGACGGCGGCCTATCCCACGAAGACAACACACGCCGCCCGCGGAATTGCATTGCTCAATGGTCGGCAGGTGCTTGTGCAGGATGAACTCGAAGCGCGCCAGCCGGTCGAGGTCGTCTGGAACTTCCTGACAAAGGCAAAAATCGAGGCCGCCCGGGATATTGCCACGCTGACGTTGGGAAAGGAGAAGCTCGAAGCGCACATTCTGTCGCCGCAGGGGGCGGTCTTCGAGGTGATCTCCGCCAATCCGCCGGCACCGCAGCACCAGCAGCCGGATGTACACAACCTCACGGTCCGTCTGCCGGCGAAGACGGCGCAAACGCGCGTTGCCGTGCTGCTCACTC
>CAZAAF010000383.1:0-5145 GCA_964482575.1 uncultured Verrucomicrobiota bacterium
TCATCTTGGCCTCGCTCAGATTGGACCGCTGGTTGGCTTTCGCCATCGCTTCGTTGCGATTGTCGCCCTTGTTCTGCTGCAGCAACTTCGCCACGTCGAGATCGATCATCGCCATCGTGGGATCGGGCACATACCGCCGCCACATCCTCAACCACGCGCGCATCCCCATCATGTCGCCCTTCGACTCGGCCGAACCCCGCGCCTGCAAATAGGAGGCCCGGGCGTTCACCGGCAACTGGGCAATCACATCCTCGGGCGTCATCTGCGACAAGGGCTCCGCGGGCTTGGCGGGTGCCGCCGGCGCAGGCGCAGGTGTCGCCGTGGCCACTTGAGCGGGCGGTTGCGGCGCGGGCGCAGGTGCCGGCATGACGGGCGCCGGAGCCGGGGCGGCGGGCGTGACAACGGCTGCTGGAGCGGGTGCCGCGACCGGGGCTGGAGTGGCTGCCGGGGCTGTCGGTGTGGCGGGTTTTTCCGCCGCGGGCGTTGCCGGGGCCGCCGGAGCGGCGGCGGGCATGGCGGGCGGCGCAGGCGTCTCCGCCGGTTTCTCTGCCGGTTTTTCAACAGGCTTTTCCGCGGCGGACGCCGGCGTCGCGGGCTTCTCCTCCGCGGCGGGCTTCTTCTCTTCCGCAGCCGGGGCCGGGGTCTCCGGCTTGGCCGGGGTTTCGGCCGCCGGTTTGGCTTCGGCCGCTGCCTCGGTCTGCGACGGCGGCGGGACATCCACCGGCTCCGGCCCCATGCCGGCGAGCCTCAGGTACAACAGGACGGCTCCCACCAGGACAATACCATTTATGCCCAACCCTAAATACTTCGTCATTGTTTCCGCCTCTCGATCCGCGCACCCAACGCGCGCAGCTTGTCGTCAATCTTCTCGTAACCCCGGTCAATATGATACACGCGGTTCACATTGGTCTTGCCCTGCGCCACCAGTCCCGCCAGCACCAGCGCGGCGCTGGCGCGCAGATCGCTCGCCATGATCGGCGCGCCGCTCAACCGCGGCACCCCCTTCACAATGGCGCTCGGGCCTTCCAGCGAAATATCCGCGCCGAGGCGCCCGAGTTCCGCGACGTGCATGAACCGCTCGGGATAAATCTTCTCGGTGATCACCGAAATGCCGGGCGTCACCGCCATCAGCGCCATGAACTGCGCCTGCATGTCGGTCGGGAACCCCGGGTACGGCATGGTGATCACGTCGGCGGGTTTGCGGACGCCCTCGCCCTTGACCACAATGTCGGCCGCGCTCCGTTCCACGCGAATGCCCGACTCGCGGAACTTGTCGATGATGGCGCCGAGGTGTTCCACGCGTGCGCCCTTCAGCCGCACGTCGCCGCCGGTGATCGCCGCAGCGGTCATGAACGTCGCCGCCTCGACGCGGTCGGCGATGACCGCGTGTTCCGCGCCATGCAGGCGCTCGACGCCGTGAATCGTCATCGTCGGGCTGCCCGCGCCATGGATCTGTGCGCCCATGGCCTTGAGGAAATCCGCCACGTCCACCACTTCCGGCTCGCAGGCCGCGCACTCGATCACCGTGGTCCCCTTGGCGAGCACCGCGGCCATCATCACGTTCACCGTGCCGGTCACGGTGGAACCGAACCGTCCACCAAGAAACACCGTCGTACCGGTCAGCTCCTTCGCCTCGGCCACGACCTCGCCCTTCTGGATGTCCACCACCGCGCCGAGGGCGCGAAATCCCTTGAGGTGCATGTCAATCGGCCGGGGCCCGATGACGCAGCCGCCGGGCACGCTGACCCGGGCCTTGCGATGCCGGGCCAGCAACGGGCCAAACACGCAGAAGCTCGCGCGCATCTTGCGCACGATGTCGTAGTCGGCCACGGCGCGCACGCGTTTGGCCTCCACTGTCACCACCCCATTCTCGAACGAGGCCTCCGCGCCCAGTTGCTGCAGGATCGCGACCATGTAGCGCGTGTCGCTGAGGTTGGGCACGTTGCGGATCACACAGCGTTCCGGCGTGAGCAACGCCGCCGCGATCAGCGGCAGCGCCGCGTTCTTCGACCCCCCGATGGCGACCTCGCCCTTGAGGGCCACGCCGCCGTTAATCACAAATCTGTCCATGAAAAATTCGTCCTATCCGGCCGCCACCAGCACCCGCGGGTGGCCTTGCCAATCGGCTATCATTTTCTCCACCCGAAAGCCGTTGTCCAGAAAGATTCGTTCCACGTCAGTCCCCTGCCCGGCCCCGATTTCCACCGCCACGCGCCCGTCGGGCGCCAGCCGGGCCTTGGCCTCCGCCGCAATCCGACGGAGAACGTCCAGGCCGTCCGCACCGCCGTCCAGCGCCGTGCGCGGCTCGTGGTCGCGAATCTCCCGGGCCAACGACGCGATTTCGCCCGCCGGAATATACGGCGGATTGGACACAATCCAATCGAACCGGGCCTCGGCCGGCAGCGGCGCCAAGAGGTCGCCCTGCAAAAATTCCACCGATGCGCCGTGCGTGGCGGCATTCGCGCGCGCCACCTCCAGCGCGTCCGGCGAGAGGTCCACCGCCGACACGCGGGCCCCGGGCAGTTTCTTGGCCAGGGTGACGGCGATGGCGCCGCTTCCCGTGCCAAGGTCCACCACCGTCCGGGCCGCCGCGCCGTTTTTCACGACATGGTCCACAAGCAACTCCGTCTCCGGCCGCGGCACGAGCACCCGTTTGTCCACGGCGAACTCCAGCCCGTAAAACGAGGCAGTCCCGAGGACGTATTGGAGGGGTTCGCCGGCCGCGCGGCGTTTGACGAGGTCCCGCAGCGTCCCCAGGGCCGGCTCGCCGATCTCGCGTTCGAACTCGATGTACAGCTCCAGGCGTTTCCGCTTCAGCACGTGCGCCACCATCAACTCGATGGTCAGCCGCGGGCTCTCCACCCCCTGCCGCTGGAAGAACTCGGTGGTCCGCTGGATGATCTCGAGAATCTTCACAAGATGTCTGATTTCTGAATTCCGATTTATGATTTCGAGGATTTGTGAATTGAGGTGAAAATAGCCGTCAATTCATCCGCTTCCTGCTTGAGAGCCGAGAGCTTTGCCGCCGGCAACAAGCCGCTCTCTTCAATCAACTCCAACCAGAGCAGGGTTTCGTCGGCCTCTTCGAGCGTACGACCGATCTTGTCAATCCAATCGGCACGGCTGCGGGCGCGACAGGCCGCGCGATACCCCGACGACACCGACGTCGCTGATCTCAGAATCTGATCGCCCAAAACACGGCCCTTGCCGGAACGCGGCAATGCATCGGTCATGCGCATCACCCGCAACGCAAACTGTTTTGTGCGCGCCTTTAGCTGTTCGCTATCCATGGCTGATTTCCGATCTCTCCGTCCTGATCCTGGCCGCAGTATGCGCCACAACCTGCGGCAAAAAAATCAGAATTCATAAACCAGAAATCAGAAATCCCGATTACCCCACATTCTTCAGCCGGTCTTCCAGGTCGCGCGCCATCAGCACCTCGATCACCGGCTCCAGCGCGCCCTCGAGAATCACCGGCAGGTTGTACAACGTCAGGTTGACGCGATGGTCCGTGACGCGGTTCTGGGGGAAGTTGTAGGTGCGGATGCGTTCGTTGCGCTCGCCCGTGCCGACCTGGGACTTGCGTTGGGCGGCATACTTGGCCGCCTCCTCCTCCTGCCGGTGCTGGAGCAACCGCGAACGCAGCACGCGCAGCGCCTTCGCCTTGTTCTTGATCTGGGAACGCTCGTCGGCGCAACGCACCATCATGCCCGACGGCTTGTGAATGATCTGCACCGCCGAATCGGTCGTGTTGACGCCCTGCCCGCCCGGGCCGCTCGCGCGGCAGACGGTGATGTCGAGTTCCTCGGGCTTGATCTCCACGTCCACCTCCTCGGCCTCCGGCAGCACGGCCACCGTCGCCGTCGAGGTGTGGATGCGCCCGCTGGCTTCCGTCACGGGGACGCGCTGGACGCGGTGCACGCCGCTCTCGTACCGCAGGCGGCGGAACACGTCCTCGCCCGTGATGGAGAAAATGACCTCCTTGAGCCCGCCGAGGTCCGACGGACTGATGTCCATCGTCTCCACCTTCCAGCCGCGCGCCTCGGCGTAGCGGGAGTACATGCGGTAGAGGTCCGCGGCGAACAGCGCCGCCTCCTGGCCGCCCGCGCCGCCGCGGATTTCCACGATCGTGTTGCGCGAGTCGTTCGGGTCCGCGGGGACAATGATGCTCTGAATTTCGAAGAGCAGCTTCTGCTGGCGCGCCTTGAGCGGCTCGATCTCCTGCGCCGCCATCTGGCGCAACTCCGCGTCGCCCTTCTCATCGGCGGCGAGCGCCTCGTTCTCGCGCAACTCGCGCTCCACCTTTTGCAACTCCTCGTTGAACTCGAAAAGCTGGCGCAGCTTGCGATGTTCGCGGCTCAACTCCGCGGCGCGGCGCTGGTCGCCGAACACGCGCGGGTCGCTCAGCTCGCGTTCGACGTCGTTAAAGCGTTTGCGCAACCGTTCAACCTGGGCCGGGATGTCCATGGGGTATCGGCTTTCGGGGTTCGGGGTTCAGGCGGCGGCACGGCACAGCCAAAAAACAACGCTGCGTTTCGACCCGCCAGGGGCCGAAACGCAGCGTCGATGTAAATACTCTACTTCTTCTTGGCGGAATAACGGCGCTGGAAGCGTTCCACGCGACCGGCCGTGTCCACAAACTTCTGCGTGCCCGTGAAGAACGGGTGGCAGGCATTGCAAATGCCAATGTGCAAGTCTTTGCGGGTGGAGCGGGTATTGACCACGTTGCCGCACGCGCACGTGATCGTCGTCTCCGCATAATCAGGATGTATTTCAGGTTTCATGGATACAAAATTAAGGCCGCGAACGCTACCGAAACCGCCCGCTGCGCGCAAGAGGAAAACGGAGAAATCTGCGGGTCCTGCCCCCGCCCGTCCCCCTTCCCGCATGGCATCAACCGCCCTGTTTCCAGGCAGTTGAAGCCGTTACAGCCGCCCCCGCGCCTTGTAATGCCGATACCGCTCCTCGATCGCGTGCACATAGCGCCGCGTGCCGGGATAACCGATGGCCTCCCGGAACGACCCGGGGTCGTGCGCCGCCGGGCCGGTCGCCCATCGCAGGGCTTTCGTGCGGCCGGCGTTGTATTCCGCCAGCGCGAACGGCACAGGATCGGTCGTGCCGCTCCACCGGTCGAGCGCCCGGCGC
>CAZAAF010000384.1:0-5136 GCA_964482575.1 uncultured Verrucomicrobiota bacterium
TTGAGGCCGACGACCTGCGGGATGGTGCCGTAGAGATAGACCATGTTGGGCACGGTGGCGTCCCAGTCGAATTTCTTGCAGCAGACGCGCGTCGCCTCGAAGGCCAGTTCGAAATCCTGCGTGACCTCCTGGCAGGTGTGGCCGCTGACGTTGCAGATGAACTCGGCCACGAAGGGGCGGATGGGGACGCGGTCGGGTTTGCCCTTGTGGAGGGCGGTGGTGTAACGCTTGAGGCGCTGCTGGTAAAGAGCTTCCATGTCTTGGGCCATGTTCCAGTCTCCGTTGGTTGTCGGGCGCGCGCAGACTACGGATTCCGCCTGCGCAAGGCGAGTCCGAAATCACAGCGTTGCGATGCCGCGCAGGCCGCGAACACCGAGTGGATTTGAACCCAACGACACCGGGGACGCGTGGAAACGCGAGGATAACCCGGGTTTACTGGGCGGCGGCTTTCTTCTGCGCCTTCCGGGCCTTCTTGTCGGGGTCCTTCTTCCTGCCCTCGGCCCCCTCCTTGTTCACCTGCGGCAGCCACTTGGCCAGCTCTTCCTTTTCCTTGGCGTATTCCGGCTTCTTGGCGAGGTTGACCCACTCCAGCGGGTCCATCGAGTTGTGGTACAGCTCCTCGTCGCCGTTGGCGTAGCGGATGTAACGCCAGTCCTCGCTGCGGATGGCGTGGTTGTTGTACTGCCACGTCATGATGGCGGGCTTGTCCCAGGGCGCGTCCGGCTTCTCCAGCAGTTTGCGGATGCTCTCGCCCTCGACGTGCTTCGGCACCGGCAGGCCGGCGAGGTCGCACAGCGTCGGATAAATTTGCATGTAATCCACCGTGCGGTTGCAGACGCTGCCCGGCTTGGTGATGCCGGGCACGATCCACATGTACGGCGCGCGTGTGGCTTCCTCCCACAGCGCGAACTTCCGCCAATGCTGCTTTTCCCCGAGATGCCAGCCGTGGTCGCTCCAGAGGCAGATAATCGTGTTGTCCTTGTAGGCGCTCTTGTCGAAGCCGTCGATCAACCGGCCGATCATCGCATCGCAAAATGTGATCGTGGCGAGATACTCCTGCACCGCCTCCTTCCAGCGGCCGGACTTCAGGATGTTGGCGTGATCGCCGTCGGGCCGGGCCATGCGCACCCCGGCGGGCGGCACGTCGTCGAGGTCGTTCTCCAACACCTTCGGCAGCTCGATTTTGTCGAGCGGGTACATCTCGTAATACTTCTTCGGCACCGACCACGGCATGTGGGGCTTGTGCAGGCCGCAGGCGAGGAAGAACGGCTTGTCGTAGGTCTGGCCGAGCTTCTTGAGGGTGTAGCTGACGGACACATAATCGGCCATCTCCTTGTCGTCGCAGTCCAGCGGACCGAACCGGATGCCGCCGACGCCGTCCCAACCTTCCCTGGCCTGGCCCGGGCCCTTGTTCTTTTTGCCGCGGGCCGGGGCGTCCGGGTCATCCTCGTTGCCCCGTCCCCGCTCGCTCAGGTAATCGTCCCAGTCGGTGAGCCGGTTCAGGCCGCCATGATAAATCTTGCCCGCGCCAGCGACGTAGTAGCCGTTGTTCTTGAAATGCTGCGGCAGCGTGACCGTGCCTTCGGGGACAATCTTCCGCCAGTCGTCGCCGTTGCTGTAAACGCCGGATGTGCCCGGGCGCAGGCCCGTCAGCAACGCCGTGCGCGAGGGATTGCAACAGGGCGACGCGCAATAACCGTGGGTAAACGACACCCCGCGCGCCGCGAGTTTGTCGAGGTTGGGCGTCTTGACCTGTTTGTTGCCGAGATAGCCGACCCAGTCGCGCAGATCGTCGATGGCGATGAAGAGGATGTTGGGTTTGGCGGCGGGTTTGTCCCCGGCGGTCTGGGCCGCGGCGACACCCAGGCACCCGATGAAGAAGGCCAGCAGCAGTCGTTTCACGCAATGTCCTTTTGCGTTTTCAAACACCACCCGCCGCCAACAGTTGCGACGCCGGCGGCGGCCGGTCCGCTCAGCCCTGCAGTTTCCTCTGCAACTCCTCGACGAGCGGGAATTGCCGCTCGCTCATCTTCTCCTTTGCCTGCGCCACGGTGAAGAAACCGGCGCGGTCCACTTCCGGGAAGTCGCACACCTGGCCGGAACGCGGCGGCCACTCCAGCGGGAACGTGTTGCTCCGCAGCGCCGCGGGATCGCAGTCGCCCTCGAACGCCCATGCATGAACGATCTTGCCGCTCTTGAGTTGCACGGGCGTCAATGGAATGAACGGCTCCCGCACGACGAAGCCGGTCTCCTCGACGAACTCGCGCCGTGCCGCGGCGAGCAGGTCCTCGCCTTCGGCGATCTCGCCCTTTGGGATGGACCACCAGCCGGCGTCCTTGTGCGACCAGACCGGGCCGCCGGGATGGACGAGCAGCACCTGCAGTCCGCCTTCGAGGCGGCGATACAGGATCAAACCAGCGCTGATTTTGGTCATTATCCTTGGTGGCAAAAAATAACCACGGCGGGGGGTGCCCGCCGTTTCTCCAAACTTCTTTCAGGGCCGTCTAACTGCCGCAGGTACCTGCCGCGCTGCCGCCCGACACGGGGCACGCACCGCCCGCCTTGGCCTTCTCACAGGCCGCCTTCCACTGCGTCAGTTGCTCGGGCGTCAGGACCGACTCGATGCTTTTCATGCACTTCTCGCAGGCATCCTTCGTGGCGCCGGCCTTCGCGCATTCCTCGCGCAACGCCGTGATCTTGGCCTTCTGTTCGTCGGTGAGGTTGAGCTTGGCCGCCAGGTCCGACTTGCCGCTCATCGGGCAGCTTTTGGCCGCACCCGCGGCGCAGCTCGGACAACCGCTCTGGGCATGCAGCGAGGCCACGCCCGCCAGCACCGCCGCCGCGACCCACATTGCAATAATCTTCTTCATTTCGTTTTCCTTTCAGCGTTTCAATGGTTGCCGGACGCTAGCACATCGCGCCCAAATCGCAACTTCGGGCCTAGTCACCCTTCTCGACGCCGCTGTGCCAGAAACGATGCAGCTCCTCCGCCGAGGGCACCGCGAGCGGACGGACGATGCGGAAGCCGACGAATTGCGCGTCGGTGTGGTACCAGATGCTCTTCGGCAATTGCGGGTCCTGCACCTTCCATGACGGATCGGACCCGTTGCGGGCCGAAACGCGGCAGCGATCGGGTTCGTTCTGCCAGGAACCGCCGCGGGTGGCGTGCGGATACGGCTTGGTGGGCTTCACCCACGGATCACATTGCGCATCCTTGCCGTAGGGCTGCAATTGGTCGAGCGTCCATTCCCAGAGGAGGCCGTGCATGTCATACAGGCCCCAGGGATTCGGCTTCTTCAGGCCGACCTTCTTGGTGGCGCCGCCGCTGTTTTTCGCGTACCACGCATACTCGTCGAGCTTCGAGGGATCGTCGCCGAAGAAATACGCCGTCTTCGTGCCGGCGCGGCAGGCATACTCCCACTCCGCCTCGGTCGGCAGACGGTAGTACTGGCCGGTCTTGGCGCTGAGCCACTTGCAATACTGCGACGCCGCGTGTTGCGTCATGCTGATGGCCGGGAAACCGTCGCGGCCCATGCCGAAGGTCATGTCCACGTACGGCTGCGACGGACGCGCCATGGTGTCGGCGATCTTGTCGCCCTCGGCGTCGGTCTTGTGGGCCGTGCGGGTCTTCTTCTCCTCTTCCTGGAGCATGAACAATTCATATTCGTTCCAGGTGACGAGGCATTTCTCCATCCAGAACGGGATGATCTTCACCTTGTGCTGCGCGGCTTCCTCCGGCTTGTGGCCGGCTTCGCCGTCGGGGCTGCCCATGGTGAACTCGCCGCCGGGAATCGGCACCATCGTGAACGACACGTCCGAGCCGGGGATGGTGACGCTGTACTCCTTCATCTGCGAAGCCTCTTTCACGTCGAGCTTGGCCTGGATGCGCTTGCAGATGTCCTTGGTCGTATCCATCGCCTTGTCCGCGCCGGCATCCTCGCCCTCGGCGGCCTTGGCCTTCTGCTTGCAAACCACACCGTCGGGCCACAGCGCGCCTTCCTCGATCCACTGCTTGACCAGCGCGATCTTGGCCTTCGGGAGCGGGCCGCCCTTGGCCTTCGGCGGCATCAGCCCCTCGTCTTCGGCCGGGATGATCAGCGTCGTGTAGAACGTGCTCTTGCCGGGCTTGCCGGGGACGATGCTCTGCGCCTCCTTCTTCGTCGTCAACGCCGCGGCTTTCGTGTCGAGCTGCACGTTGCCCTTGGCGTGGCCTTCGCGATGACAGGTAATGCACTGCTCCTCGATGATCGGCTGGATGTCCTTGACGAAATCCACCGCACCGACAGCCGAGGGGCTGCCTACAAATGCGGTTACCGCCAGAGAGAGGGTCCCGGTAATGAGATAAAATGATTTCATAGCGTGAGGGCAAGTCTAGAGGCCAAAGCCAGTTTTCGGCTACAAAAAAATGGCATGCCTCCCGGGATACCAAAGTAGGAAAACACGTCCCCTTTTCGCGCAATCTTCCGCCGGCCGGCCGCTTGTCCCCCGGTCACGACGGGTGGATGCGGCGGGGACAGGTAAGGGCGTAGTGGATGGACCGCTTCAACGCCGTGGGTTGTACCTGGCCCTTGACCAGAACGTCCAGCGCACCTTGCCGCACGGCCTCCACCGCAATGTCCTCGTCGCTCAAGGCCGTCAGCACCACGACGGGTACCTCGGGTGCCTGCAGCCGGACGGTGGAAAACGTGGCCAGCCCCTGGCTGTCGGGAAGCATGAAGTCCAGCAAGATCAGGTCATAGCTCCCGGTGCGCAACCGGTCGATGGCCTCGGCGAGCCGCTCGGCCCGCGTGACGGAAAAAACGGCTTCACCCGACCGGGTCAACGCCTCGGTGATGACGTGCGCGTCCACCGGGTTGTCTTCCACCAAAAGGATTTTGCAGGTTTTCGCGTCCATGAACGACTCCTTCCTCAGCCGCGAGTCCGACGACCTCGCGCCTGATTAACCATTAGCACATGTCCAAAACCTTACAACCGGCGCCCGGCTTTTTTACCTCACGAGAACTTTGTGGTTCCCGGGATGGCCATCGGTGCGACGGGCAGCGGCTGGTTCCAGTCGAGCGTTTCCGGCACGAGGCATTCCTTGGAGGCCATGGCTTTTTCCCAGGTGATCTCCTGGCCGGTGTAGGCGGCCATGCG
>CAZAAF010000385.1:0-5130 GCA_964482575.1 uncultured Verrucomicrobiota bacterium
GAATTACCACGGGGTCCCCTGTCTCGGAGGCAATTATCAGGTCGCCACGCTGTATTGGCTCGACCCGGCGACGGCGACGTTGCGGCAGTTGACGTTCGACCAGGACCACGGCAACGACCCCATCGTGCTCAATGATGGACGCGTGTCGTACCAACGGTGGGAGTACAGCGACATCCCGCACTACTTCTCGCGCCGGCGCATGAGCATGAACCCGGACGGCACCGGCCAGATCGCGCTCTATGGCAGCAACTCCTGGTTCCCCACGGCCTTTCGTTTCGCGCGGCCCGTGCCGGATCATCCGACCCGGTTGGTCGGCATCATCAGCGGCCATCATGACCACGGCGATTGCGGCCGGCTGGCGTTGATGGACCCGGCGCTGGCCGGGGCGTACCCGTTCCGCTACCGGCCCGCGTCGAAAGAATGGGGCGAGGAAGGCCAGCCCATCACGGTGACGCCGGATATTTTGCCGGCGGACAAGACCGGCTTCCTGCAGCTCATCCCCGGCCGCGGCAAAACGGTCGCCGGTACGGTCTGCGATGCGATCCTCAAACACCATTATCTGAAGGAGTCGCCGGCGCTGACCACGCACCCGCATCCGCTCAGCAGCAAGTATTTCCTCGTCTCGATGAAACCGACGCCCCAGAGCCTCTGGGGCATCTACCTCGTGGACGTCTTTGACAACGCCACGTTGGTCGCAGAGTTTCCCGGCACGGCGCTGTTCGAACCGCAGCCGCTCATGGCCCGCAAGCGGCCGCCGGTGATCCCGGACCGCATCGTGCCGGAAAGCAAGACGGCGGAGGTCCACATCGCCGACATCTACAGCGGTCCCGGCCTGCAAGGCGTGCCGCGCGGTACCGTCAAAAGCCTGCGTGTGTTCGCCTATCACTTCGGCTACCTCAACAAGGCCGGTTTCGATTACATCGGCATCGAATCCGGCTGGGATGTGAAACGCATCCTCGGCACGGCACGAGTCGAGGTCGACGGTTCCGCGTGTTTCACCATCCCGGCCAACACCCCGGTCTCGCTCCAGCCGATCGACAGCGAGGGGCGGGCGGTGCAACTCATGCGCAGCTGGCTCGTGGGCATGCCCGGCGAGCGCGTCTCCTGTGTCGGTTGCCACGAGAGGCGGATGGAGACGCTCCCCTCGCGGCGCGCGGCGGCGGACAACCGCGCGTGCGAACCGCTCACGCCGTGGTATGGCCCCGCCCGTCCGTTTGCGTTTGCGCACGAGGTTTTCCCAGTGCTGGAGAAATACTGCATCGGCTGCCACGACGCACCGGCGACCGTCGGTCCGCGCAGCAAACCCTGTTTCAAGACACCCGATACGGCGTACGACACACTGCATCCCTACGTTCACCGCGCCGGTGTCGAGAGCGACATGGACTTGCTGACGCCGATGGAATACCACGCCTCGACCAGCCTGTTGCTCCAGATGCTGGAAAAGGGCCATCACGGCGTGACCCTGGCCGGCATGGACCGCGAAGCCCGTGAGCGGATTTACTGTTGGATCGATTTGAATGTGCCGCGCATTGGCGGATGGACCCCGCCCAAGCTGGCGGAACTCGGCACACCCAATCGCACGGCCAAACCGGCCAAAGGCAAGGCTCCGGCCAATCCGCCGTGCGCGTGCGACCAGATTCAGCGGCGGCTGGAACTTGCCAGACGCTTCGCCAGCAATGACGTGGACAATGAAGCGGTCTTCAAAGCCGAAGAGGAGGCGTTCCAGAAACGCGCACCGGTGAAATTCATGGCCCCGCCCGCGACCGAACCCGTCAAGACCGACGGACTGAAGGCCGCGGGTGCTGTGACAACCGTGGCGCCGCCTCCCCGCACGATTGACATGGGCGACGGCATCCGGATGACCTTTGTGCAGATTCCGGCGGGCGAGTTCGTCATGGGCAGCCTGGATGGCGCACCGGATGAACGGCCCCGCGCCGTCGTGCGCCTGAAAACGCCGTTCTGGATGAGTGTCACCGAAGTGACCAACGGCCAGTTCGCCCGCTTCGATCCGGACCACGACACGCGCTACGTGGACATGCATTACATGGACCACACCGTTCCCGGCCACATCGCCAACCATCCCCACCAACCCGTGGCGCGCGTTTCGTGGCAGGAGGCGATGCGTTTCTGCCAGTGGCTGAGCCGCAAGACCGGCCGGCGCGTGACGCTCCCCACCGAGGCCCAGTGGGAATACGCCGCCCGCGCCGGCACCGACACGCCGTTCTTCTACGGCACGATGGAGACCGATTTCAGCCGGTTCGCCAATCTCGCCGACCAATCCCTGCGCTGGTATCGGATGAAGTTCGACGGTCCGAGCGCCCTGCCGCGCCGTTACGAATATCCACCGGCGATGAACTTCCCGCTGCACGACGAACGGTTCCGCGACAAGTGGCACGTGGTGGATTACGTCGGCCAGACGGAACCCAATGCGTGGGGCTTGCGCGACATGGTCGGCAACGTCAGCGAATGGACGCGCTCCAACTATCGCCCCTATCCCTACCGCGACGACGATGGCCGCAACGACGAAAGCATCGGCGAGCGGAAGGTCGCCCGCGGAGGTTCCTGGGCCGATCGTCCCGCCAATGCCGGCTCCGCCGTGCGCCGCGCGTATGAGTCCTGGCAAAAAGTCCATGACGTCGGTTTCCGGGTCCTTTGCGAAGACGAACCGGTGGTGAATATAAGTACCACCCGTTGAAGGGCGGCGAAGCCAAAACTTGATATTCAATTGGCCAGAAACTCCATGGCATTGGAGGGGAGTTTTTCGTAAACTAGCCGTAGTGATTTGGAAATTGTCCCGGGCTTTCCACAGGAGATCTGTCATGAAGACGATCAGGCTGATCATGAGATGGATGGCGGTCGGCATGGGAACCGCCGTGCTGGCGGCGGCACCCGCCAACATCGTCTTGCGGGCCAATCAACCCAACGCCATCACGTTTCCCGCACAGGAGGCCAGATTTGTGCGGTTCGTCATCCAGGCCAGCAGCAGCGGGCAACCCTGCATCGATGAACTGGAAGTCTTCGGTCCCGACGGCACGCGCAATCTGGCACTGGCCAAAAACGGCGCCCAAGCCACCGCCTCGTCATGCCTGAGCGGCTATGCCATCCACCGGGTCGCCCATCTCAATGACGGGCTCTACGGCAACGCGCACAGTTGGATCGCCGGCGGCACCGGCGATGAGTGGGTGCAGATCGAACTTCCACAACCGGCGCCGGTGGCGAAGGTCGTCTTTTCCCGCGACCGCGAGGGTCAGTTCTCCGACCGCGTGCCGGTGACATTTGAAGTGCGGCTCTCGCTCGACGGCCGGGAATGGCAGACCGTCCGTCAGGTGCAAATGGCCACGGTGTTCGGACAGCCCTCATCCAGGCGCGTTGCCCCTTACGTGTCCCCAGCGCCCTTGCCGGAGCCGGTGACCTACGACGGATTGGTGCGCTACGGTTTTTTGTGCGAACGCGCGACGTGGCAGCGCCTCAGCACCACCGATCATCTTTCGCCGCTGTTCGCCGACCGGCCGGCGCTGCCCGGCGGCGAACCGTATTGGGGCCGTCTCGCGCGGCTGACGCCTACGGAACGCGTGCTGACGCAGCTCGAGGAGATGATCGCGCGGCTGGCGGCAAAGGAGGTGGATGTCGCGGACGCGAGGAAGCAACTGGTGGAACTGCAACAGCGGGCGGCACGCCTCCGTGGCGACCGGAAGCAGCCGTCGCAAGCCGATGAAGCCCTCTATCTCGACGCACGGCTGGCAAAACGCACCTTGATGTTGCGCGACCCGGACCTTGCGCCCTTGCAGCGCATCCTTTTCGTCAAACGCCACCCGTATTTGTCGTCGCACAACTACAGCGATGTGCTCGATTCGCAATTCAAGCCGGGCGGCGGGGTGTGCCTGATCGAGATTCCCCGGCGCGACGGTCGGCTGGAACCGGCGGCGGCCCGACTGACCACGCTCTTTGATGCCAGCCAGGGCATTGCCCGCGACGCGGCCATTGATTTTGAAGCGCAAAAGATCTATTTCGCCTACCGTCCCCAGCAAAACCAGCCGGGGGAGGAACAGTCCTACTGGCACTTGATGGCCCTGGACGCCGGTGGCGGCGCGGCGCGGCAACTCACCGACGGGCCGTTCCATGATTACTATCCCTGCCCCCTGCCCGACGGCGGGCTGGCGTTCATCTCGACGCGTTGCAAGGCGCGGTTCCTCTGTTGGCGTCCGCAGGCGTTCGTGCTCTTCAGGATGGACGGCCGTGAAATCCGACCGCTGTCGTTCGCCAACCTCAGCGAGTGGACGCCGACCGTGGCCCATGACGGACGCCTCCTCTGGACGCGCTCGGAGTACGTTGACAAGGGCGCGGATTTTGGCCACACGCTCTGGGCCGTGCGGCCCGACGGCACGCATCCGGAACTGGTCTTCGGCAACAACACGGCCAACTGTTATATCAATGGCCGCGAAGTGCCCGGCACGCGCGAAATCCTTTGCACGATCTTCTCGCACGGCGGCGACCACAACGGACCGCTGGGTTTGATTGACCTTGCGAAAGCGAGAAACCCCTCCGATTCCAACGCGGTGACGAACATCACGCCCGACACGACGCCCCGGTACAACATGAACTGGCCGCGGCAGGAATGCTGGCGCGACCCGGTGCCGGTGTCGCGCGATTACTTCCTCGCCAGCCATGCGCCCGCGGACAGGTTCGGGTTGTACGTGGCGGACCGCTGGGGCAACCGCGAGATGCTGTACCTCGACCCGGCCATCGGCAGCATGTGCCCGGTCCTGCTGCGACCGGAATCGAAACCGCCGCTCATCGGCAACAACATGCCGGCGGTGGCCGATGCGCCATCCGGTGTGTTCACGGTGGCGGATGTCTATCAGGGCCTGGAACCGGCCATTCCACGCGGGAAGGTGAAATTCATCCGTGTTTGCCAGGAAGTGCGCGCGGATCTGGAGCGGCTGACCAATGGCGAGTACCGGCGCGACCACGGGCCGGTGTTCACGGACTTTTACGCCACGCCGATTCACAAGGTCAACGGCCCGCATGGCTGGCCCAGCTATGTCGCCAAGGCATCCCTCGGCCTGGCGCCGGTGGAAGCGGATGGTTCGGCAAGTTACAAGGCGCCTTCAGGCAAGCTGCTCTACTTCC
>CAZAAF010000386.1:0-5124 GCA_964482575.1 uncultured Verrucomicrobiota bacterium
CGTGGGACAGCAAGTACACCTGCAACATCAACACCGAGATGAACTACTGGCCGGTTGAAATCGCGAATCTGGGCGAATGCGCCGACCCACTCTTCGATGCGATTGACGAGCTGGTGCAGTCGGGCCGCAAGACGGCGCAGGCGCACTACGGCGCGCGCGGCTGGGTGCTCCATCACAACTTCGACCTCTGGCGCGGCACCGCGCCGATCAACGCCAGCAACCACGGCATCTGGGTCGTGGGCGGCGCGTGGCTCTGCCAGCACTTGTGGGAGCATTACCTGTTCACCGGCGACCGGAAGTTCCTCGCGCGTCGCGCGTATCCGGCGATGAAGGCCGCGGCGGAGTTCTTCGTGGATTTCCTCGTCAAGGACCCGCTGACCGGCTGGCTCATCAGCGGCCCGTCCAACTCGCCCGAGCAGGGCGGCCTCGTGATGGGACCGACGATGGATCACCAGATCATCCGCTCGCTCTTCGCCAACACCGCCGAGGCCGCACGCGTCCTCGGCCGCGACCACGGGTTTGCCGCAACACTCGATTCGATGCGCGCGCAGATCGCACCCAACCAGATCGGCCGGTTCAACCAGCTCCAGGAATGGCTCGAGGACAAGGACGACCCGAAGAACCAGCACCGGCATGTCTCACACCTCTGGGGCGCGTATCCCGGCTGGGACATCACGTGGCAGGAGCCGAAGGTCTTCAACGCCGCGCGCCAGTCGCTCCTCTATCGCGGCGACGCCGCCACCGGCTGGAGCATGGGCTGGAAGGTGAACCTCTGGGCGCGCTTCCTCGACGGCGACCACGCCTACATCATCCTCCAAAACCTGCTGCAGCCCGTCGGCACCAAGAAAGGGCAGGGCGGCATGTTCCCAAATCTCTTCGACGCGCATCCGCCGTTCCAGATCGACGGCAACTTCGGCGCGTGCGCGGGCATCGCGGAGATGCTGCTGCAAAGCCATGTGCGCGACACCGAAGGCAGGCCCCTGATTCATCTGTTGCCCGCGCTGCCAGGCGCGTGGCCGGCCGGCTCGGTCAAGGGATTGCGCGCCCGCGGCGGCTTCGAGGTGGATATCGCATGGAAGAACGGCAAACTCACGACGGCCACGGTGCGGAGCATCACCGGCACGGCGTGCAAGGTGCGCCACGGAGAGAAGACCGTCGAGCTGAAGCTGAAACCGGGGCAATCGCGTGCGTTGGACGCGAGTCTTCAATAAGGTTCGATGAAGCGAAGAGTCGCCCGATGAAAAACCCCGGACCATCCCTGATGGCGTTCTTCAGGAATCCAGTCGCGGCTTACGCCTTAAACAGCGAGATCGCCATAGGGGGCACGTTTGTCTCCGGCCGGCTGCTCAACAAAAGTTCATTCACCTCTTAACCTGCCATCCCGCATTTACCAGCACACCATCGCATCATGTCCAATCCGGCCAAACCCGTTACCCGAGCATCGCGCGACGACGCCCCCACGCGGGCGCGCTACAAGGTGCTGCTCCTCACGCTCCTGCTGGCGGCGGTCGCCTATCTCGACCGCGTGTGCATTTCCACCACGGCGCCGTTGATTCAAAAGGATCTGGGATTGAACGACGCGCAGCTCGGCTGGGTGTTCGGCGCGTTCACGCTGGCCTACGGGTTGTTCGAGGTGCCAAGCGGCTGGCTGGCCGACCGGTTTGGCGCGCGGCTGATGCTGACGCGGATTGTGCTGTGGTGGTCGTTGATGACGGTGGCGACCGGCTGGGTCGGCGGGTTTGCGTCGTTGTTCATGGTGCGGCTGTTGTTCGGGATGGGCGAGGCGGGAACGTACCCGAGTGCGTCGTATGTGTATGCGCGCTGGCTGCCCGAACGGCTGCGAGGCCGGGCGTTCGGCGCGCTGGTGATGATCGGGCCGTTTGCCGGGGCGGTGACGCAGCCGCTGGTGGTCACGCTGCTCGCCGCAACAAGCTGGCGGCGCTGTTTCGAGATCTTTGGCGTCGTCGGTGTCGCATGGGCGGCCTTGTGGTACAGGTGGTTTCGTGACGATCCGCACCAGCACCGCTCGGTGAACGCCGCCGAGCTGGCGTTGATCGGCGAACCGAAACCGGCGGACAAACATCCCGCCGTGCCGTGGACGCAGTTACTGCGAAGCCGCACGCTCGTGCTGCTGTGCGTGATGTATTTCACGATGATCTACGGCTGGTATTTCTATTTTACATGGCTGCCGAAATACCTTCAAAAGGCCCACGGTTTTGACCTGCTGCATGCCGGCTGGCTGTCGTCGCTGCCGCTGATCGGCGCCGGCACGGGCGTGATGGCCGGTGGCTGGCTCAGCGACGTGCTGCGGCGGCGCTGCGGCGCCCGCCGGGGCCGGCAATTGCCCGCGCTGGTGGGATTGCCCCTGGCCGCGGTGGCCATGGTGGGCGTGGCCACTACGTCATCCCCGGCCGCCGCGGTGGCGATGCTGGTGACGGCGGGTTCGCTGGCGGCCATGGCGATGGCCCCCTCGTGGGCGGTCTGCCTCGACATCGGCAAACGGCACGCGGGCGTGATCAGCGGAGCGATGAACATGTTCGGCAACTTCGGCGGCGCCCTCAACGGCGTGGCGGTGGGCTGGTGCCTGGAACGCTGGCATTCGTGGACCGTGCCGCTCTACTCGGTGGCGGCGCTCTATCTCATCGCCGCCATCTGCTGGATCGGCGTGGACCCGGAGAAGCCAGTGGTGGACGACACAGGTGAAAAAGCCCCGGAGCGAGAGAGGCCCTGAAGCCAAGCGCTGAAACGCAGGAGACGCTGAGAATCGTAGCGTCTCCACGACCTCCGCGTCTCTGCGTTAAAATCCGTCCACTCGTCAGAGAGAACCGGGCCTATTTCCCGTAGCGGCTCTGGTATTCCTTGCGGATCGCCTCGGCTTCCTCGGCAGTCATGCCTTTCTTCCAGCGGTGCGCATCGCCGGCGAGGAGGGCCTGGACCTTCTGTTCGTATTTCTGTTTCAGCTCCGGGCTTTTCTCGCCAGCGGTCTCGACGACCTTCGGCAGAAACTCGGTGTAGAAACGTTTGGCTACCTCATACATGCCGTGCCAGTGCGTGTAGTCCGGCCCCATCATGCTCGCGCCGTGGCGGGCGCGGCGGCCTTCGTGATGCCAGAGTTCGTAGAAGATCCATTGCAGCTCCTTGTCGAAGGGCGCCTTGGGATTGAGCGCGCCGTCGGCGGCCAGTTCGTTCATCAACTGCTGCGCCGGCTTGGCGAACTTCTCGTTGTAGAGCACGACGAGATCGTCGAACTGCTTGTAGAAGTTGTCCACATGAGAACTGGAATGGCAGTTCAGGCAGACGCCTTTCATGGCGTCGCGCCGCTCCTGCCACGTCGTGATCTTCGCCACGCGGCGCTTCACCGTCTTGTTGACCATGGCCTCGTGCTCGACCACCTTCTCGTTCGTGGCGACTTCCTCGCCCACTTTCGGCAGCGGCTGGGTGTCCGGCACATCCTCCTTCGTGCCATCCTCGAACGTGACGAGGTTCAGCTTGGTGCTGACGACGGGGCGGAGCGTCCAACTGATCCGCTCGCCGACGTCATGGCTGTTGGCGATGGTCTTGCCCTTCGGCGTCATGTAGCTGCTGACGTGGCAGGTGGCGCAGGTCGGCGCGGCGGAGTAATCCTTCCCAAGCACCCACTCCTCCTTGTTCAACGCCATCTTGTCGCGGTTGGCGTGGAAGGCGATGCCGTGCTTGCTCTCGGTGTAAATCTCGGTCTGGGGATGATCGGGCCCCAGGTGGCACTTGCCGCAGTTCTCCGGCGCGCGCGCCAGTTTCGCCTCGAACGAATGGCGGGAATGGCAGGCGTTGCAGGAACCCTTGGAGCCGTCGGGGTTGAGCCGGCCGATGCCGCTGTTGGGCCATGTGGCCGGGTCCAGCAACGGCTTCTGGGTGGCGGGATCGCGCCGCACGTTGCCGTTGGCGTCGCGCAGGAACTTGACGATGCCGCCATGGCACTGCCAGCAACCGTTGACGGCGTCCGCGATGTTGCCCGGCATGCCGGCGGCCTTCTCGGCGAGAACGTTGTCGAGGCTGGCAAGAATTTCGCCGGCCCGCGCGTGATGGCTTCGGGAGAACTGCTGGTATTCCGTGTCGTGGCACTGCGAACAGTCCTTCGGCGTCACAATCGTCGAGACCCAGGCGCCGCCGTGCTGCCATGCCGCCGGCGCGCCGGCCTTGCTGCGGTGGCAGTCCAGGCAGCCGATGCCGTTGGCCGCGTGGCGCGAGCGCTCCCATTCCATCACGAGCGCGGCCGACTGGGTGCGATGGCATTGCACGCACGCCTTGTTTTCGTCGGCCGCCGGCGCGGTCTTTTCAGCAGCCCAAACCGAGGCCGTCCATAGCAGACAGCTCACTCCTGCCGCCGCGTAGCGGCCAATACCTGGTTTCATGATTCGCGTCTCCCGATTGACTGGCCGTCGACACACCACGTGCCCTGATGCGGCCCTTTCACTGTCCGCCTCGTTTGTATCCGGCCCGCGGCCGGGTTTCAACCCGCAGTTGTTCGATAACGAAAATCGCGGGTGATCGACCACCTAGTCGTCTGACAGCCGATCCTGCTTGAGCGACCAGCCGGTTTTCAGGCCGAGCACAAACCAGCCGAGTGCCACGGCGCCCGCGGCGAAGATGGTGTCGCCCACCACCCGCAGCCAGCGGATGTTATTCAGCAACGGTGTCTGCATGAAATCGGCGGAGCGGGCATACCACATCCCGTGCTCAACGCTCGCCCACGTCTGCATCAAACCGAGCGGCAACAGGCTGAGCAGGATCATCAGGCTCAGGCCGATGTTCATGCTCCAGAACGTGAAGCTCAACGCCCCGGTTTTCCAGACGCGGTGCGTGGTCAACCCGCGCAGGCAGAAGAGCATCAGGCCGATACCCAGCATGCCGTACACGCCGAACAATGCCGCGTGGCCATGCACCGGTGTCGTGTTCAGCCCCTGCATGTAATAGAGCGCAATCGGCGGATTGATGAGGAACCCGAACAAACCGGCGCCCACGAGGTTCCAGAATGCCACGGCCACAAAGAAGTAGATCGGCCACCGGTAGGAGCGCACCCACGGCTTCGCGCGCGTCAGCGTCAGGTTCTCGCCGAACACGACCGTCTCGCGCATTGTGCCCGTC
>CAZAAF010000387.1:0-5102 GCA_964482575.1 uncultured Verrucomicrobiota bacterium
TATTTTGTCTCCAAGCCAGTGGAGTTCGACGGGCGCGACAACGGGCTGACCCTCGAAGCCGCCGAGCCAGGCAAGGCCGTGATCTACGGCGGGTCGCTCGTGACCGGCTGGAAGCGCGACGGCGACAAGTTCTGGGTCGCCGACCTGCCGGAGGTGAAGGACGGGAAGTGGGATTTCCGCGCGCTGGTCGTGAACGGCCGGATGCCGGACCGGGCGCGGCTGCCCGAGACCGGCACGTTCCTGCACAAGAGCGTGTTTGACGTGCGCTGGCTGTCGTCCGTCGGCGGCGGTTGGGAGCGGAAGCCGACGAAGGACGAACTGACCACGATGCTCTACGACGCGAAGGACATCCCGGCCTCGCTCGAGCCGAAGAACGCCGAGGTGCGCGTGTACCACATGTGGGACGAGTCGCTTTGCGGTATCGCGACGAACGACACCGAGAAACACCTGCTCACCTTCTCCACCCCGGCGCGTTCCCCGGCGGGCGCGTTCGGCGTGAAGAAATACGTCATCTTCAACACCCGCGAAGGCATGACCCAGCCCGGCCAGTGGTATCTCGACCGCGCCGGCGGCCGCGTCGTTTATTGGCCGCTGCCCGGCGAGGACATGACCAAGGCCAAGGTCATTGCGCCGCGGCTGGAGCGGATCATCAAGATCGCCGGCAATGCGAAACAGCCGGTCGAGAAGATCACGCTACGCGGGTTTTCCATCCAGGGCACCACCACGCCGTTGAAGTCCGGCGGGTTCGGGGCCTACGCGTTCGACGCCGCGCTCAGTCTGGACCACGGCCATCAATGCGCGTTCGAGAAACTCGATGTCTGCAACGCCGGCGGCCAGGGCATCGTCCTCCGCCAGATCACCCACTGCACCCTCACCGACAGCCATGTCCACCACATCGGGGCGTGCGGCGTCAAGGCGGACGGCACGGACTCGCTCCTCGCCCGCAACCATATCCACCACGTCGGCGTCTATTATCCCAGCGCCACGCCGTTATCCGTCTCCACGCGCACCTGGGACAAGGGCGACAAGGGGTTCCATGTCTATCGTAACGAGGTTCACGACGCCCCCTACTGCGGCATGATCGGCGGCGGCGGTGGCCATCTTTTCGAGGAGAACCTCATCTACCGCGTCATGCGCGAGTTGCAGGACGGCGCGGCGATCTACGGCTCCATGTCGCGCTGCATCCTGCGCGGCAACATGGCCCGCGACGTGGTGAAGATGGGCGAAGGCTACGGCATCTCGTCGTACTACCTCGACGAGGGCGCGCAGGACAGCATCATCGAGCGCAACGTCTCCATCGGCATCGAACGCCCCATCCACAACCACATCGCCTCCCGGACGATCATCCGCGACAACGTCTTCACCTCAGACGCCGGCATGAGCCTGTCGTTCGCACGCAGCCGGGACATCACGTTCCAGGGCAACATCCTCTTCGCCCCCGGTGAAATCCAGGTTCAACCGCCGGCCGCGATCAAGGTCTGGACCAACAACGTCGTGTATCGCAGCGGGCTCGACAAAGCCGGCGCGCCGCAGGCGTTCACGATCAACAGCGCCATGCCGCCAGTCAAGCCGCCCGCGCGCCGCACGTGGGCCGCCACCGCCGAGCGCGTGGCGCAGCCGCCGGTGATCGACGGGGAGATCGGCTGGGACGAATGGCCGCACAAGCTCTATGACCTCGACCGCGAGCCTTCCCGCTGGAGCGCCACCGGCGCCCCGGTGTTCGCCAAGCTCGCTTATGACGACCAGTGCCTCTACGTCGCCATCAACGCCGTCAGCTTCGACATCAACCAGCTCCGCAAAGGCACCGCGTGGGGCCAGGACGACGGCGCGGAGGTCTGCATTGCCGGCAAGACACCGGACGGCAAGCCCGTCACGTTCGTCATCCACGGTTATGCCGGCGGCATGGTGGAGAGCGTCACCCTCGCCGGGGCGCCCGCCGAGGCCGCCGCAGCGCTGGGCAAGGCCGTCCGCTTCGCCACAAAGTCCTATGGCAAGACCAAGGGCGACTGGAAGAGCGGCTGCCGCTATGAATGGTCCATCCCGTGGGATGCGCTCGGCCTGAAGCCCGTGCCCGGCCAGAAGGTCGCCTTCAACCTCGGTGTCTATCGCTCGGAGGACAAGGTCTGGCGTTGCTGGGACGGCACCCTCGCCCAGAACTGGAAGCTCGATCAGGCAGGAAGCCTTGTGTTGAAGAAGTAAGGCCCATTCAGGCCTCATCCAAAACCATCAAGCTCATCAACCCGGGAGACAGAAAGCATCGTGACGCGCCTTTCACGCCGTACCGTACTGAAACTCGGCGCTGCCAGCCTGACCGGAGGCGCGTTCTCCTCCCTCCTGCCAGCCGCCGCCCGGGGTGCCGCCCATCCCGCGAAACTGGCGGGACTCCTGGAAAATGAGGACTGCACAAACTTCTTCTATTTCCAGGATTTTCCGGAGGGAAAGGCGGGCGAGATTGTGGATCGCTACGTGGACGTGCTGGCCGGCGCCGGCGTGACCGCGTTGATGTGCAACACCAACGCCCGCCGCACCAACTACCGCAGCCGGGTGTGGGAGGCTTTTTGGGACGGTTACGATCCCCAAGGTCCCGATGACCAGCCCTTCCTCGCCGCCCTTCCCCCGGCCCGGCGCAAGACCTACCGCAAGCTTGTCGGCAACATGCTCGAAGTCCACCGACAGGGCGTGGACTATCCTGCGCGCACCATCCAGCGATGCCGGCACCACGGCATCTCGCCGTGGATATCGCTGCGGATGAACGACGTCCACGAGAACAACAACCTCGATCATCCGTTTCACAGCGCCTTCTGGCGCAGGCCCGAGTTGTTCCGGCAGGGCCATCCCGGGTACTTCGCGCGCGCGCTGGACTACGCCCATGCGGAGGTGCGCGACCACTACCGGGCCTTGATCGTTGAAACACTCGAACGCTACGACCTCGACGGGCTGGAATTGGATTTCATGCGGGAGCCTTACCTGTTCAGCGTGGGCAAGGAACAGGAAGGCCGCCCGCTCCTGACCGAATGGCTGCGGGGCATCCGGACACTGGCCAACGACGCTGCCAAACGCCGCGGTCACCCCGTCAAGCTGGGAGTGCGGGTTCCCTCCCGCCCCGAAACCGCGCTCGCCCTCGGACTCGACGCGCCGGCGTGGGCGAAGGAAAACCTCGTGGACCTCGTGGTGGCTGCGCCGCGGTGGCGGACGGTTGAATTCGACATGCCGCTCGACCCGTGGCGGGAGCTTCTCGGAAACCGCGTGACGCTCGCCGGAGGACTGGAAGCGCACTACTGTCCAAATCCCGCCGCGCCCCAGCGCCCGGTGACAGAGGAGCAGGCCACCGGGGCGGCGGTCGCCGTCCTGACTGGCGGCGCGGCTGTGGTTTATCTCTTCAATTACTTCCAACACGGCCATCCGGCGTGGTCCGTTCCGGATTATCAACGGACATTGAAGACATTCTCGTCACTCGAGTCATTGCTGAAAAAGCCGCGGTGCCACGCCGTGACGTTCCGGGACCTCACCGCCCCCGGTGAAACCTACCGTGCCCCGCTGCCCGCCAGCGGAACCCGGCTTTCCTTTCCCATGTCGCTGGGACCTGCGCCTGCGGCCGGCTGGCAGGTGGAGACAATTCTGGAAATCGAAAATCCGTCTGCAGAGAACGCGCCCCCCGCCGCTTCCCTCAACAACGTCGCAGGCCAGTTCCAGAACGCCAAGGCCACGAAGAACAACAGCCAGTTGTTGAGCTATACCTTTCCGGTGAACGCCGTGTCCGGCAAAAACCGCGACACCATCGTCGTCACGGCTGCCGGCAAGGTCCCGGTCAAAGTCCTGCAAGTGGAGGTCCGTCTGCGCCCCGGTAGTTGATTCATGAACCCATTCCCCTCCCGAACCAGCAACAATCGAAGGGTGGCATGGGCGCTGGCCGTCATGATTTCTATCGTGTCCATCGCCCACGCCGGGCCTTTCCACAAGACCGTCGATGCCGCGGGCTACAAGTGCCTCTTCAACCATGAGCTGCTGATCGTCTGCGGCAACAAGACCAACAACGTTCACTACATCCGGGCGTTTGTCGAGAAACTCCGGGACACGGATGTGGACGCGGTGATGTGCTGCCCCACGATGTGGCGCACCAACCTCTTCCCGTCCGACGCGGACCCGACGTGGAAGCGCTACCGGCCGGACCAGCCGCTGAGCAAGTTCCCCTCGTATGATTACATCATGCGTTACCTGCACGCGGGCGGCGACCCGGTGAAGGAGACGCTCGAGGCCTGCCGGAAATGTGGAAAGGATTTCTTCATCTCCTACCGCATGAACGATCATCATTACGTGACCGATCCCGCCTGGCCCAGCCACAACGCCCTCTGGCGCGAGCACCCCGAATACTGGCTCGGGGATTCCGACACGTCGCCCTACACGATGAAGGACAACGTCCGGCTCTTCAATTACCTCCTGCCCCCGGTGCGCGCGTACTACTTCGCCATCCTCGAGGAACTGTGCACGAAATACGACGTGGACGGCGTTGAACTGGACTTCCAGCGGTTCCCGAAGTTCTTCGCCAGCGACAAGCTCGACGAGGGCACGCAGGTGATGACCGCGTTCGTCCGGCGCATCAAGGAGATGATGAACCGGCTCGGCCGCGAGCGCGGCAAGTCGCTGAAGCTCTGCATCCGCATCCCCGAGACGCCCGCCAAATGCCGCACCGCCGGGCTGGACGTGTCCGGTTGGGACGCGGCGGGCCTGGTGGAGATGATCAACATCTCCTCCTCCTACCGGCACACGATGGAACTCGACCTCGAGGGATTCCGCGCCATCACCAAGCGCGCCCGGCTCTACGGCGAAATGAATTACCTGACGCACCAGGATTCCAAGAACAAGTTCGCCCGCCGCTTCAACACCGTGGAGGTTTATCGCGCGTCGGCCTTGAATTTCTTCCATCGCGGCGCGGACGGGCTGAGCCTGTTCAACTACGATTACATTCCCGACAAGCTGCGCCTGCCCATGACCGAGGGACTGAAGCGGATCACGGACGTCGAATTTCTCAAGACACAGTCCAAGGACTACGTGGTCGGCGCCGGCTTCGCCCTATTCCCCGCCACAAACGAGAAGACACTCGC
>CAZAAF010000388.1:0-5099 GCA_964482575.1 uncultured Verrucomicrobiota bacterium
CGTCGGCCTCGGCCAGCGCCTTCTGGCCGCGGATGAGCTGTTCTTTGCGGCGGATGACTTCCTGCTCGCTCAGTTCCTCGGGGGTCGCGAGCGCGGCGGCACCACCGACGCTGGCGAGTTGATTCTGCGCTTGGACGCGCAGCGGCGCGGTCCACAATCCCAAGACCAGGCTGCCACACAGCACAGCAGGTAAAATTTGGTCAGCTCTCTTCATGCTTCCTTTCCGGCTCTCGGCGCATTTCACGCCCGCAGTCCGTCACCGAGCATCCCACTCGGCCTCGCGACGCGCGTGTTCAAAATCCCTTCAAAAACACTTCAAAACCGTGCCACCACGTTGGCGGGTTTTGTATACGTTTTCTTACTTTGAACGTCTTTGAATATCACTTGGTACCGATAGGTGTCAAGGCTAAGCACCTCGTATTGCTTGCCTTTATAGACAACCTTCGATCCCACCTTCAGGTTGTCGAAAGTCTGGCCGGTAACACTGGACGCACAACGCCCCACCGGTTCGCTCTCTGAAACCGTCTTGCCCACCACCAACGGGATTTCCTTGGTGATCTCCGCGGATTTCCGCTGCAAGGTGAGCGTGGAAACGTCCACTTCCCTTTCCTGCCCCAACTTGCGATCGAACTGCTTGATCTTCTGGGCATTGTACCGAAGCACGGTGAACGTTTCCTCGGCACCAAAGATGATCTGCTTGAAGGCATCGCCCACTTTGACGAACTTGCTGCCGCCGTTGGCGATGTTGATCTGGAACACGCCCTCGGAAACCACGGCCATGAACTTCATCGGGAAGGTGCGCTGGGCAATCGTCCACGCCAGTTCATCGGCGGGATCGATAACGCGCTTGTCTTCGATAAGAACATACGTGGAGGGGCGGTAAATATCCTTGCCATTCCACTCCCAAATATCCGGAATGAACGGGCGCTGGCCGTCGTTGGTCTGCCACGCCGGCGGATTCCTGAGCAATGCCGTAATTTGCAGCAACTCGTTGGTATTGAGCGGTGTCGCCTCGCCGCCCTTGGGAATCTTGTCAACGTTCGGGATCTCCGAATTCTGGATCCCCAGATTGCCCGCCAATATCACCGCCGTGGCAATCATCATCAGCGACACGATGGCCACGGCTATCTTTTCGTAATGTTTCTTCAAAAACTCCATGACACTCCAGCCTGCGGTTTGTCTTACTTGCCTGCCGGCGCCGACGGTTCTCGAAACTCCACCAGATCCACGCGCAATTTCACCTGGATCTTTTCCTCACCAAACACAATCACCTTGAGGGCCGCGGCCGGTTTGACCACGGCTGGCGCGCCCGGGGGCGCCCCTTCCGGGGGACCCGTGGGCGTGGCCGTCTTGCCCATTCCCTCATTACGGCCACCCTGCTGCATTTCGCCACTGCGGGTGTTGAGCACGGCCACGGAACGGACCACAAAAAACCGCGGCGAGGTTTCCAACGCGCCCAGGATGCCGCGCAGCGACGGTGTGTCCGTGACAAATTCCAGTTCAAATGGAAGGGTGCGGGTGATATCCGTGGGATTGTCGCGGATGGTGGCGGACATCAAATCCTTGCTGTCTTCGCCCGTATGCACGACCGGCATGCCCGGCGTGGCCGCAGGAACCTCCGTGCCGACCGGTGCCCGGCGAATGGCGGCAATCGAAACGATGTGATTGGTGAAGAGGATGTTCGACAACATCTCAATGGCGTTCCACTGCGTCAGCAGCATGTGAATCTGGGCGGGGTCGTTGGCCGGGGGCGTGCCCAGGTTGACGTAGCGGCCGAAGCCGAAACTGAAATCCTGCGGGACGGTCACATTGGATTGCTTGGCCGCCGCCAGCAGCTTGTTCTTGAGCTGCACCAGTCTCGGGTTGAACTCGGAAGGTTTGAGATTCTGCGAGGGAGGATTGACCCCCGCCAGGTTGGTCAACCATTGCGACACGCTGAGATCCGCGTTGGACCCGGAAAGTGTTACGACCGTATTGGAAACGACGGCGAGGTTTTCCGGATGCGGAAACGGCTTCCGGCGCATCAGCCCGTCCAACTCGGCACGCTTCTCCTCCAGCTTGGTGGCTGCTTCCGATTCCTTGGAGTAATTGACGTAGACCAGGCTGTACCCGATGTATCCGAGCACGCCGAGGCTGATGAGCGCGCCCACGGTAAGGCCAATGTTGTCTTTGATCCAAGACAGCAGGTTTTTCATAGCGGAATCGGCACCTTCAATTGCGCACTGATGGTGAACGTGAAATCAACGTCGCCTTCCTTGGGCGTGGGGCCCTTGGTAACGTTCGTGTTCTTCTCGTCAAAATAGGGACTCTCGCGCAACTTGGTCACGAATTCGGTCGGCTTCTGCAACCGTTCCGGTTCGGTGGGTTTGTAAATACTGCCGGCGATGATGATCAGTTCGGTGATTTGTTTTTGTGCGGCCGCAGCCCTGGCCGCCTCGGGGGAACCCGGCGGGGGCGGCGGTGCCGCTGCCGCTGCCATCGCCATGGCCGAGGCCGGCGCCACGGCCTCACCACCAAAACCCGCCAGCGGCGTGCCGCCGGAGGCTGGCTCCATCTGGATGATCCAAGTGTCCCCGGGCAAACGCGCCGACAGATCGTCAAGAATTTGATGCCAGCGGATGCGCGCCTCCGCCACGGACTTGATCTGGTCCTTGATCTGGTTGTAACGCACCACGTCCTTCTGCTGCCGGCCAAGCTGGCTGTCGAGCTTGCGCAACTTCTGGATGCCGGCCTGCAACGTCTCTGGCGCGGGATTGATGTCCTCACCCAGGAGTTTCTGTTCGGCCTGGGCACGCTGGTCGAAATAATAACCCCAGCTCGCCCCGACCAGCGCCAGACCCACGGTACACCCGGCAAAGTAGATCTTCTTCCGGTTGAATTCACGCCGCTCGATGACGTAGGGCGGCAACAGGTTGACCTCGATGGGACACTCGCCCGCCGCCAACCGCAATCCCAAGCCAACGGCACCACCGTAGCCACCCGCCTGTGCCGCAAGGGCGTCGCGGTCCAGATTCGGTGCGAGTTCGATGTTGCGGAACGGATTGAAGAACTCAACGGGGATTTGAAGCTTTTCGTTGAAGAAATGGTCCGCGTAAGGCAGCGCGGCCGAACCGCCGGTCAACAACAACTTGGTGGGCTGGCGGCCGCCCTGCTGGGTGCGGTAGAAAATCACCGACCGCGTCACGTCCGCGTGGATGCGTGTCATGACGTTGCGGATGACTTTGCAAAGCCGCGCCGTCAACGGGTCCTCCGGCTCCTCGTAGGCGCCGCCCAATCCGACAAATCCCTTCTTGCGCTTCAACTCTTCGGCCTGCGCGAACGTGAGTCTCTTGTCCTCAAACTCGCGCATGATTTCCTGCGTGATCGCGTTGCCGCCGATCTGCATGGCGCGCGTGAAAATCTTTTCCTTTTCGATGAAGATCAGGTTGGTCGTCTTGGCACCAATGTCCACCACCAGCATGCAGCCGTCCTCGACCTCGTAGTTGTACCGGACAGCGTTGTAGAGGGCCAGGGAGCTGACATCCACCAGTTCGACGTGCAGGCCCGCGGCGTCCACGGCTTTGGCCAGCGCTTCGATGATGTCGCTCTTGATGGCCACCAACACGACCTCGAATTCGCCCTTCTCCGACGCGCCGCCGATGAGTTGGTATCCCCACACCACCTCGGACATCGGGAACGGGACGTTCTGCTGCGCTTCAAAGCCCACCATACGCTCGATGTTCTCGGGCGTGGCGGCGGGCAGTTTGACGAAACGCGTAAAGACGGATTGCCCTGCCACGGCGATCACGGCGCGGCCTCCGCGCACGCCATACTCGCGCAGCATTTGTCGGAGCGTAGCGGTAATGACGGCGCTGCGGTCAGCGTCCTGTCCGGAATCTGCGGGCAAATCGGTGGTGCCGCACTGAACCAGCCGCACACCGCCGGTCTTCAACCGCTCCATCACCGCCAGTTTGACGGATGACGCACCGATGTCCAATCCTAGGATTCGATTTGCTTTCAAGACGATTTCGATTGGCTGTTGGGTTCGCGGTGGTGGCTTGCCGGTTGTGGTTCACCGTGAACCGGCTTGCACCCTATGATTTATTTGCTGGTCGTGAACTTGGACCACTCATAGTCGGCATAATACACATTCGACCAAGGCGATTCCGACACACGCATCAACAATCCCGGCTGGGGTGTGAACTGTTGCCACCACTGGCGCTTGGTATGCTTGGTGTCGTCAAGTGCCACCAACCGGCCCTGCCACCAGATTTCCACGCCGACGCTTTCCAGAGCCCCTTGGGCGGTCGATCCGGCCCAGCGCTCCATGACCATCGGGTGCATCAACATGGCCCCGACGTGCCGCCGGCCCTTCTTCACATAGATATAGGTGTCGCTGCCCGTGGCCATGACCGCCTGCTTGTTGCTACCCAGCAGCACGTACCACTTGATTTCCACATCGTCAGCCCATTCCTGTTGGCTGTCGAACTCGCACTCAAAAATCGTCCACGGCACCCTCGCGGCCTCGGTGCCGCCGCGACCGCTCCCGCCGCCACTGCTCGGATTCACACGGCGCAATTCAATCCGTTTGATGGTGAAATCCGCCTTTACCGGACGCGGCTGGGCTTGTGCAAACCCATCGCTCGCACCCATCAGCCACATCGCACCAATCGCCAGTGCCAACCCTTGCAGCGGTCTGAGACATTTTTTCATCGCCTACTCCTTCTACCCATTCGCCAGAATTCTTTCAACGCCCAATCCGACGGGAGTTTTTCGCATTCCGCGCACCATACCCAAAAAAGTTACGACCGGTCAACAACAACATCATGCCTCACCGGGCAAAAATCAACGTCGCCGCCGCCGCCGCAGACCGCCTCTCATTGGATTGTCACCCAATACACCGGCAACCGCGTTAATCGCACATGCGCATCGTCCACAATCCACATGTTGCCCATGAGATCCAACGCCCTTGCTTTCGCCGACGCCCACTCCGCTGGCAACTGGATTTCCGCGCCCTCTGCCGGCAAGGCCCACGCCACCAGCACCCGCCCGTTGTCGCCCGCGCGCCGGAACTCAAAGGCCCGTGTGCCCGGTCCCAGCCTCCGCTCGGCCACCAGCGC
>CAZAAF010000389.1:0-1146 GCA_964482575.1 uncultured Verrucomicrobiota bacterium
GGCGTCCAACGCCTCGCCCTCCTCCGGCACCATCGGCATCAAGGGCACCAACCGGACGCGGTCATCCGCATCCAATTCTGCAAAATTCGGGACATTCAGTTTCTCTAGCAGCAACACCGACGGCACGCGCGGCCGGCCCGTCGCGGGCTCGATGCGCGGCAGGGTGATGACCAGCCGCTCACGGGCGGCGTCGCAGGCGAGGCGGAACAACATCCGCTCCTCCTCGTAGCCGCGCGCCACCTTCTCCTCGAGCCGCGCCACGCCGTCCTCGGCGGGCAGGCACGGGTTCAACGCGCGGCGTTCGCCGTCGAGCAGGATCGGGTCCTCGCGCAACTGGCGCGGCCAGCTCTTCTCGACCAGCCCCGGCACCACCACCATCGGCCAGAGGACGCCGCGGGCGGCCATGATGCCGCCGACGAACATCCCGCCCTCCTGGAACCCGCCCTCGGGCTGCCGCGCCGCCTCCAACGCCTTCCGCGCGTAACGCGCAAAATCCTCCCGGCTCACCGACGCCCGGTAATCATCGAGCGCGTCCAGTGTGCGCAGCTTGTCTAAGACCGCTTCGCGGCCGGGCGATGCCGGCAGCAACTCCGTCGCCGCCGCGATTGTCGCCGCGGTGAATTCCGACCACCGGCCCTCCCGCGGCAGCCGCAACGCCGACTTCGTGAGTGTCTCCATGAACACAGCGAGACCGCGCGCCACGTCCAGTTCGCGCCGGGCAACGCCGGCCTTCTCGTCATCGGAACCGAACGCATCCTGTTGAAGCCTCTGGGTCCGGGACGCCAGGCGGTTGCGCCAGGCACTGGCGCCGGCCACGATGCCCAGCTCGGCGCTCAACCGGTCCCATTCCGCGGCCACCGATGTCGTCGTGGGCGAAAGCGCGGCAAACTCCATCACCTTGGCCCGTGCGAAATCGCCGGCGGCAATATCGAGCAACAACAGCACCAGACGCGGCTCGACGGCCTCCAGCGGCGCGCGGCCCATCGCCAGATGCAGCGGCCACCCGCGCGCCGTGGCCAGATCGCGCAGCAACGAGCCATACGGTTCATCGACGCGGGCAAGCACCGCCACCTCGTGCAACGGGCGGTCGCCCCGTCCGCCAAACGCCAGGGTCTCGCGGAGAATCTCGCGGCATTCACGCGCCTC
>CAZAAF010000389.1:1156-5097 GCA_964482575.1 uncultured Verrucomicrobiota bacterium
GTTGCCCGCCCGGTAATTGGCCACCGCCTGCGCTTCACGCGCCTCGCCGGGAGCCGAGACCACGGTCAATCGCGGGGGACGGGCCGCCGATGGAGGGACAACGACACGGCGGGTTTTCAACGTTCGCTCCAGCCACTCGACCGTAGGCCTGGCGAAATCGAAGGCACGCTCATCGCGCCACGGCACAAAGGCCGTCAACGCGCAGCGCCGGGCCAGTGCCATCACCAACCGGCGCTGAAGGTGGTTGAAGTCGTAAAAGCCGTAGAAACACAGCGCCCCGGGTTCGAATCCGGAAACCCGGAACCCGGAAGTTGAAATCGTTTCCACCACCTCCGCCAGCCGGTCGGCGTCGTCGCCCACGCCCTGGCCGCGCAACGCCTTCCCATAGGCCGCCACCAGCGCCGCCAGTGGGTCGAACTTCCGCCCCGGCAATCCCGCCGTCTTCGCCGCGCGGGCCAGCTCGCGCGGACCAACGCCGGCCTCTTTCAGGTCGCGGATGGTTGCGAGCAGGCATTGGCGGAAACCGCCGCTGGTCTTCACCGGATGGAAGTAATCGCCCTCCTTGACCCCCTCGTGGATGACCCTCTCGGCAATCAACTCATCCGCAAACGGCGGCAGGGTCTTGCCCTCAGGCGCGGCTTCGCGCACCAGGTCGGCCAGCGTAAGGAATCGGAGGTTGACGTGACCGGCCAGCCGCCGCCGCAGATGCAACCGCAGCAGCGCCGTGGGCACCACCACGACGACGGGCGTCAACGGACCCTGACGGCGCTTCGCATCGGCGATAGAATCACCGAGGGCACCCTCAAGATCGGGAAAGGAACCGGTGCGCAGGCTGTGCACGTCCTTGGAATTACCGCCGCGCCGCCGCGGATGCAAACCGAAACTGGCTGGACCGGTGTTTTTCACATCCCCGGCCGGCACGACGCCCCTTCCCCTGCGCCAAGAAAAAGGGAGGCCGCTTTCGGCCTCCCTTTTCAAGTCGCACGGGACGCAGTCCCGCCGCTTACTTCTTCTCGTCCGCCTTCTTGCCATCATCCGCCTTCTTGGGCGGGCGCGGGGGACGGACGGCGGTGGCGCACTTCTTGTCGCCGTCCTCCTTGAAGGACACGGTGACCTTGTCTCCGTCCTTGTAATCGCTGCACTTCTTGGGGTCCTCCTTGGTGCCAAACTTCGTGGCATCGGTCATGGAGAACGTCTGTTCGCCGTTCCGGTTTTTCACCACGATGCACTCGCTGCTGATTTTGACGATTTCACCCGTGCAGGTGTGCTGCTTGGGCTTGTCCGCACCCTTCTCCGGGGCATCCGCGGCGGTGGCGGAACACAGCATGGCGACGGCGGCGATCAACGACACTCCGACTATGGTGGTTAACTTCTTCATACGTCACTCCTTCATTGGTTGTTTCCTTGTCCCTGGCGGTGAGCCAGATAGCGCGCATATAACAAAACGCCGGACACAGCACAAGGGATAAAGTGGAAATAATGCCCCACCGGCGTTCACCCATCGCCAGTGGTCGCGCATCCCCAAAAACGACCGTCTTTACCGGCCATCCGGCTCTCCCCCTGCAAGCCGGCCAAGGACTTTCACATTCAACCGCGTCGCCTCCGGCACGCGGAGGTCGGCGGCATCGAGGTCGTGCTCGGCCGTGAGCCAGTTGGGAATGGCGACGGCCTTCATGCCCGCGGCTTTCGCCGCCGCCAGGCCGTGTTGCGAATCCTCGATGGCCACACAGCGCCCCGGGGCGATGCCAAGGCGCTGCGAGGCGAGCAGATAAATCTCCGGGTGCGGTTTGCGATGCGTCACGTCATCGCCCGTGACGATCGTGTGGAAGTAACGGACCACATCCAGTTGCGTGGCCGCGCGCTCGATCCACCATCGCTCGGAGCTGGAGGCCAGCGCCAGCGGGACACCGGCGCCGGACAGTTCATCCAGCAGCGCGCGCACGCCGGGAAGCGGCTCCATCTTCACCACCTGCCAGAAGCGGCGACGTTTCTCCTCGCGCAACGCCACCGTATCCAGCGGCCGGCCGAGGATCTCGCCCAGCTTGTTGAACCAGTCGCGCGTGGCCGACCAGATGCCGACCTCGCCGCGCCATTCCTCCACCGACAGTTCCACACCATGCTCGGCGAAAATCTGCCGGTGGGCCTCGAATTCCGGCGTCTCGCTGTCCACGATGAGCCCGTCGAAGTCGAAAATGACGGCGAAAGAACCAGCCGTTGGGCGTTGGGAGATGGGAGATGGCATGGGACAGATACGAGCCCCTTGCGTCGCATCAGGACGCCAGAGGGACTTCTCCTATTTTGCTGACATGATCTTGGTGAACCCCGGAGTTTTGGAATCCGTCTGGCCTGTCTTGCCGAGAACCGTTCCATCACGAGACAGGGTCAGTTTGTCCAGGAAGCCAGCTTCCCACCGGATTTCATAAGCCCGGCCGGCCTGATCCAGCCGTTTCCATCGGCCATGTCCGCCGTAACTGCTGGTGGCGTCGCCATTCGAATGGAGCGTCACCACCTGATCGGACGGCGCCCATTGCCACCGTCCCGCGATGGGCTCGGACGACCCGGTCATCGCCGCCTCGAAGTCCGTGATATCGGCCACGCCGTCACGACTGACGCTGTAGGAAAACGGCAACACCGTGACCGCACCGTTGGTGTAACACACCCCCAGGCGCAAATCGTAGGCCTCGGCTTTCAAGCCGGGGATCTCGATCTGAAACGCGCCGTCCTTCCCCGCCTTGCACGTCCAACCCACGGCGTCGTAATCCCCCTTCACGGCGACCGGATCATTGTAGGCGATGACCGCACAAACCGGGACGGAGGCGGACACCCGCCCGTTCAACGCGAGCTGCCAGGGCTTCACCTCGGCCGAAAGCTGCGCCAGCCGGCACCGCGGGTGGACGGAGGCATCCTTCAAATCACCCGCGAACGCGCGCGTATAGAGCAGTCGCGTCCCGCTCGCGAGGGTCAAGAAGGTCCCGGGACCTTCCCCACGAAGTTCCTGGCCGTAGGTATGGTTGCCCGCGCCCATGAGCGAGCGCCCCTGGTTCCTGGAGGAAGGCAGCTCGCGGTCATGCGGCAGGCCGAAGGCGTGTCCCATCTCGTGCGCCACGCCCCCGATATAATGCGAGTTGAACTGGCCGATGGAACACGGCCTGCTCCCGTAGTAGCCGCCGCTTAGTTTGGACGGCAACAGGTTGAGATCAAGCCGCTCGTCATCATAGAAGTAACCGGTGCCGTGGAGGTAATTGCCGCCACCAACGAACGGCCCCACCTCCACGGCCTTGCCATCCACCCAGTCCAGGAGCACCTGGAAAATCACCAACGTCTCCTTGTCCGCATCGATGCCCTCCATGGCCAGGGCTTTCTTGACCTCCCTCCTCACCTTGGCCCCGTCATTGCGACCATACTCCCTGGCTGGCAACGCCCCTTGCACCATGTGAAGCTTCAGTTTCCCGGCGGCATCCGTTTCCAGGAAAAACGTGCGCGGTCCGAAACCGAGTTTCTCCATCCCATGGCGATAGAACGCCTGCACGTGCTTCATCACCCGGTCGCAGCGTTCCGCGCAATTCTTCAGCGGCTGGCGGTCTGCCGGGACGAAGTAGACGACCCGGATGGGCGGCGGGGGCGCGGTGTCCGGCCATGCGATGCCGGGGAGACCCAGCACCGCCATACCCGCACACCACAAAAGACAGACGCGACGCATAAGCAAATCACCCATCAAACGGATTTCACCCCGGATATTTCACCTGCCGCCCACGAAACACGCGGCAGGGCGCCCCCGCGCCAACGCAAGGCGCGGGGACTTTCCACACCGTCACCTGACAGGCGGGTGCAAAACCCGTTGTGCGCTACGCGATAAAACGTTCGCGTCCCGGGGAGCCTTACTTCGGCTGAATCTGCTTGTAGGCGCCAAAGACGCGCTCGCGCACTTCCGCGACCTCTGC
>CAZAAF010000390.1:0-5078 GCA_964482575.1 uncultured Verrucomicrobiota bacterium
GCACGTGGCGGCGGTCGGGTTGTGCGGGTAGGACAGGATCATCAGCTTCGACTGCCGGATGACGTGCGGGTCGAGGTTGCTGAGCACGGGCAGGAAGTTATTTTCCGCCAGCAGCGGCAGTTGATAGAGGATGCCGCCGGCCATGATGACGCCGTTGAAATGAATCGGGTAGGCGGGCGACGGGACCAAGGCGATGTCGTCGTTGTTGAGGAAGCCGAGCGACAGGTGCGCGAGGCCTTCCTTGGAGCCGATCAGCGACACCACCTCGGTGTCGGGGTTCAACTCGACGTTGAACTTGCGGTGATACCAGTCGGCGATGGCCTTGCGCAGGCCCTTTTCGATCTCGCCGTCGTAGCGGGAGTAGCCGTGAATATCGGAGCGTTTGGCGCCCTCGGCCAGCGCCGCCACCACATTCGGGGGCGGCGGCAGATCGGGGCTGCCCATGCTCAGGTCAATGATCTCCTTGCCGGCAGCCTTCTGCTGCTTGATCAACTGGTCAATGACCGCAAACAGGTAAGGCGGCAACCGCTTCAGGCGGTTCGCTTCCTGCGTGAAGTTCACGTCGAACTCTGTCGTCTTTTTCATTATTGGCTTCCTGCTTTCTGCAACGAATCCTCTGCGTGGTAACTCGATCGCACCAGCGGTGCGCTCGCCACGTCCAAAAATCCCATCGTGCGCCCGGCACGGCGCCACGTCGTGAACACGTCCGGATGCACAAACGCCTGCACCGGCAGATTCGCCGGCGTCGGCTGCAAATACTGCCCGATCGTCAGCAACTCGCATCCGGCCGCCCGCAAGTCGCGCATCGTCTCCAGCACCTCGGCCTCCGTCTCGCCGTGGCCCACCATCAGGCCCGACTTGATATAGACCCGCCGGTCCTTCACCAGCACCGCGGGCCGTTCGGCGGCCATCCGCAGCACCGCCAACGTCCGTTCATACGTCGCCCGGTGCCGCACCGCCGGCGTCAACCGCCGGACGGTCTCGATGTTGTGATTGAACACATCGGGCTGCGCCGCCAGCACCGTGTCCACCAACGACCGCTCGCCGCCAAAATCCGGCGTCAACACCTCCACCCGCAGTGACCCGCCGCACACCGCGCGCAGTTCGCGGATGGTCCGCGCAAAATGCTCCGCGCCGCCGTCGGCCAGGTCATCGCGCGCCACGCTTGTCACCACGACGTGCTTCAACGCCATCCGTCGCGCCGCCTCCGCCACGCGCCGCGGCTCGTCCGGGTCCAGCGGCAGCGGCTTCGCCGTCGTCACCGCGCAAAACCCGCACGCCCGGGTGCAGCGGTCGCCGGCAATCATAAACGTCGCCGTGCCGTGCGACCAGCATTCCCAGCGGTTCGGACACCGCGCGCTCTCGCACACCGTGTGCAGCCGGAGCGAATCCAGCCGCCCTTCGGTCCGTCCAAAACGCCGATCCCGGGGCAGGTTCAGCCGCAACCACTGCGGCAGCCGTTCCGTCCGGCGGACGGACTTCACCGTGTTTGACATCGTCATTTGCAAACGCTCCAGCCTAGCGGACGCCAAAAAATCGCGTCAACGCTTTTCGCAGAGACCTCGGACGATGTCCCTGCCCCCCACTATAGAGGAAGCCTCTCCCGCCGTCACGCGGCAAAAAGCACCTTTCCCGGCTTTCCCGGCCGGGACATTCACCGGCGAATTTCCTCCCTTGCCCGGACCGACGGCCTCGGGCCTTCACGACGACGCTGGAATCCGGGGGTCGCACCAACCGCATGGTCACGGCTGAAGCCGCGTCTGGGCGGACGCCGACAAGACACACTCATGCTTTGTGAAAGCGGGTTGTTGATCCCCCCCCCCCAGCGGCATCATCCTGGCAGCGGTCGTTGCCGTCGCCAGGATGATGTTCCGTCCAGACCCCTTCGTACCTATTCGGTCTCTTGCCCAGCCACCGCACGCGCGGCAATCTCCAGCCTGCGCGGATGCCGACAGAAGTAGCTGTAGCCATAGCTGAGGGCAAAATTGCACCGACCAGCCCGCCCTCGTGTCTTGCACTCCACCAAATCGCCAGTCCCTACACGCCGGCCACGGCACTCCTCCATCACGGGCGTGGCCGCCGGCCCCGTCGGGCCGCCTAGCGCCACCGATTTCTCGGTCTGCTTCGTTAACATACACAACCGCCCTTCCCTGCATGATCCTCCCACGGCGCGCTTCATGTCCCCAAGTCCAAGGCCCGGGGCTCGACCTCCTGCGCCACCCTACTATAAGCCCGCCCCCCCGCCCTCCGCCTGTCGGGAGTGTCCCGCGTCGGCTGGCTCGTTTTCCTTACACGCCCGCCCAGGCCGGTCCCCGATCCTGTGAGCGTCCTGATTTCAGAATCCCCATGGGTTTCCCGGCTTCAGCCGGTTGCCCTCCAATCACGAACCGCCTGAAGGCGGCACGGTGCCACACCCATCTTGCTGTTTGGCTAACGCCAAACAAGCAAGATGAAAACAATATACAAGAGGGTCAGGGTGAGAGGCCGCCGGATTCGACGCCGACGCGCTGCCTGGCGCAGCGCAGGTTTCCAACCGGCTGTATCGCGGATTTCCAATCTGCCGACCGTCTGCAGGAAGAACACCCCTCTTGTGATGAACGCCAGGCCGGCTGGAAGCCGGCGGTACGGCGCGCGGGCCCTGTCGAGCCACGATTGCTGCCGGAGAATGGATGGGTCGCCGTGAGGCTCCGTCGCTGCCAATGAAGGCCACGGCATCCCTACGTCCAAAGGCGAGACACCGCGCCGGCGCTGCCGATGTTTCCAAACGAGGACGCCCCCCCCGCCCGGCGCAAGCGTGACTTTCGATCCCGGAGCCGCTACACTGCCGCGCTGAGTCTTTGGATTGGATGATGAGAATTGGAATTCTAACGACCGTCCTGTTGCTGAGCGCCTGGGCCTGCAAGCCCGTGGCGACGACGGACCTGCACGAGGCCGTGCGCGCCGACGACATGGCCCGGGCCCGGCAGAGTCTGGCCGCCCGGCCTGGGGCGGTAAACGCCCGCGACGTGCTCGGCGACACGCCGCTGCAGGTGGCGGCGCAAACCGGGAATCTGGAGGCGGCCGGCTGGCTGCTGTCGCAGGGGGCAGACGTGAATGCCCGGGCCCATGCCGGATGGACGGCACTGCACTGGGCCGTCTTCTGGCAGAACGCGGCGATGACGGACCTGCTGCTGCGCCATCAGGCCACCGTGGACGCGCAGAACAGTCTCGGGCTCACGCCGCTGCACTGGGCGGTAATCCGTGGCAACAAAACGCTCGTTGAGACGCTGCTGGCCGGCCACGCGGACGTGAACCTCGGCGACTGCCAGATGCGCACGCCGCTGCATTACGCCACCTACTGGGAACATGTGGAGATTGTCGCCATCCTGATTGCCCATCAAGATTATTTATATGACTGTGACCACTGTGATCTTCACCCCGACGGCGTAGCCATCGCACCCTTGGACATTGCCGAAATGAAGAACATTCCCCCGATCGTCGAACTGCTGCGTGCGCACGGCGCGCATCGGGTGGGATACACGTGGTTCGAGAAACCCTCGACAACACCGCTCCCTCAACGATAAATATAGCGTTGAAGGGAATGGACGTTGGGCTGTCGGACATCGGGACAGGATGCGGCGGCCGGTCCTCCGGAAGAACATGCTGAAGCGATCTCATGTCATGTATGCAGGCCGCGTGCAGGGCGTCGGATTCCGTTACACGGTCCGGCAACTGGCGCACGGCTTCGACGTGGTCGGGTTCGTCCGCAACCTGGACGACGGCCGCGTCGAGATGATCGCGGAAGGCGACGAGGACGAACTGAACCGTTTCCTGAAACAGATCGGCACGAGCGACCTGGCCGTTTACATCCGCCACGAGACGGTGACGTGGGAGGCGGCCCGGGGCGAGTTCCGCAACTTTTTGATTCAATCGTGACACCGGCCATCGAACTGAAAGGGCTGACGAAACGCTACCGGACCGGGTTGCGCCGGGAGACCGTGCTGGCGCTGGACCACCTGGACTTGCAGGTGCAACCCGGCGAGGTGTACGGCCTGCTCGGACCGAACGGGTCCGGCAAGAGCACCACGCTGAAACTGGCGCTCGGCCTCATCCGCGCCTCCGCGGGCGAGGCAAAGATCTTCGGCAAACCGTGCGCCTCGGTCGTGTCGCGGCTGCACGTGGGCTTCCTGCCCGAAAACCCGTACTTCTACCGGTTCCTGACCGGCGCGGAGACGCTGTCGTTTTACGGCCGCCTCTGCGGCATGGGCGGCGCGGTGCTCTCCAAACGCGTGGACGAGCTGCTGCAACTGGTGGGCCTGGCGAACGCCGCCACCCGTCCGCTCTCCGGCTACTCCAAGGGCATGCTCCAGCGCATCGGCCTGGCGCAGGCCATGGTCCACGACCCGGAGCTGCTGTTGCTGGACGAGCCGACCGCCGGCGTGGACCCCATCGGCTCGAAGGAGATCCGCGACCTCATCGTCCGGCTCCGCGCGATGGGCAAGACCGTGCTGCTCTGCTCCCACCTATTGACGCAGGTGCAGGATGTGTGCGACCGGATTTGCATCCTGAACATGGGCCGCAAGGTACGCGAGGGACGCGTGAACGAGCTGCTGCGCAACCAGAAGCGCGTCTGCATCACCGTGGAGGACCTTCCCGAGGCCGCGCGGTCACAGATCGCCCAATGGGTCGAGGAATGGGGCGCGACCGTCGTCAGCATCGAAAATCCCGAAACCACGCTCGAGAGCCTGTTCCTCGACGCCGTCAAGACCGCGCCGCCGCCCGCGACGCCCCCCGCATCATGAGCACCGCGACCGCCCCTTCCGACGTCGTCTATTTCAACATCGGCCGCGCCTGGACGATGGCGTTGAACACGCTGATGGAGATGACGCGGCAGAAGGTGTTCTACTTCATGATCGTCTTCGGCCTGCTGATGATCGGGACGGCGAGCTTCTTCAGCATCTTCTCCTTCGGCGAGGAGGCGCAGCACATCACGCAGCTCAAGTTCATCAAGGACACCGGCCTGGGCGCGATCAGCGTCTTCGGCTCGATCATCGCCATCGTGGCGACGGCGCAGTTGCTGCCGGCGGAGCTGGAGAACC
>CAZAAF010000391.1:0-5063 GCA_964482575.1 uncultured Verrucomicrobiota bacterium
GTTGTAATGGAAGCGGTTCTTGTTGAACGGCCGCTTCGGCGCGGGACCGAGCCAGAGATCGTAATGGACGCCCTTCGGCACGGGTTCGTCCTCGAAATGACCGATCGTCTTACGCCATTTGTAACACATGCCCTTGGCCATGTAGACCTCGCCGAGCCCGCCGTCGTGGAGGAACTTCGCCATCGTCTGCGCGCAGGGGTTGCTGCGCTGCTCCGCGCCGTCCTGGATGAGCACGCGGTATTTTTTCGACGCCTCGACCAGTTTCCGCCCCTCGAAGAAGTTGTGGCAGCACGGTTTTTCGACCGAGACGTGCCTGCCGGCCTGGGCCGCCCAGATCGCGGCAAGCGTGTGCCAGTGGTTCGGCGTGGTGATCGAGACCGCGTCGATCTCCTTGTCCGCAATCAGGTCGCGGATGTCGGTGTAGGTTTTTGGCGCGCGCCGGTTCTTGGAGGTGAAGTGCTTGGCGGTGATCTCCGGGAAAAGACTCTCGTCCACGTCGCAGATCGCGGCGACTTCCGTGTCGGGCAGGGCGGCATACTCCTTGATGTGACTCTGGCCCATGCCGTGGATGCCGATGACGGCAACGCGCACGCGGTTGTTGGCGCCGGCCCACGCGCGGTGGGTGCCCACGAGCAACGCGCCCGTGGCAACGGCGCCCTGTTTGAGGAATTGACGGCGGCTGAACATGGCGGCTCCTTTCGTTACTTTCCGGTGTACGACGTCCATTCGCGCTCCAGCGCGGCGGCCTCGCCGGCGCCGTTGTGAACCTGCACGCGATACCGCAACCGCATCGTCGCGCCGGCCTTCAACGTCATCGGCTCCTGATAAATCAGGGCGGGACTGAAATAGGGATGGCCTTCGTTGAGATACCACGCGGTCGGATGGCGCGGATTGGCCGGATGATCGAACACGGTGATGCCCGCGACCGTGCCCTTCGTGGTCGGGCCGGAGAAATCCACCCAGCGAGCCCGTTTTCCATTACCCTCGTCGGAATTGTGCGCGCCCTCGCTGGTCAGGAAGCTCCAGCCGGTGGTGCCTTTGGGGAAACGCAGCGAGAGACCGGCATAACCGCCGCTCTTGGCCTTCGGCGGTGTGCGGTCGAGCGTGATGTCCTCGTTGCCGACGGTGAACGTCGCGTCCCAGTCAATCGCATACGCGCCATCGGGCCGTGGCGCACCGAACGTCAGCACACGGGACTCGCGCATCACCGGCGGCTGGCCGGGCAGGGCGTATTCGATGGCCATCTCCACGCGCGCGGAGAAATCGGCGCCGCGGTGGAAGCGGGTGGACTTGATGTTCGTGCACCCGGCGCTGAGGCCGGTCTTCTTGTCGATTTCCCAGAAGTTGACGTGGTTGATGTACTTCCACGCGAACCAGAGGCTGTGATGCCAGACGTGGTCCGCGGGCGAGTTCGCCGTCAACCCGGTCCCGTCGAGCGTGGCGAGCGGGTAGATGTAGGGCTTTGGCTGCGCGGGGTCGCACACGGCGCGCCAGACGGGTAGGGAGGTGGTCTTGTTGATCAGCGCCAAGCCGGTGTCATTCGGCGACACGTCCCAGCCGAGTGCCGGCAACGCTGGGGAGTCCGCCGCGCCGGCGGCCAGTGAGAACCCGAGCGCAATCAACGCGACGGAGAGAAATAGTGTTTTCACAGCATGTCAAAGCTCCACGGCGCGCGCATCGACGGGCGCCGGGTCAGTTTGTTGGCCTCGTCGTTATTGGTGAAGACTTCCTTGTCCGGGTCCCACGCCAGTTTCGCGCCGCCGAGTTGGATCGGGATGTGCGCCAGATGGCAGAGCGACGTGGTGCGCTGGCCAACCTCTTCGTCCTCCAGCGTCCGTCCGCGCGATCGCACGGTGTCGATGAAATCCTGCTTTTCGCTCTTGAGTGGGAAATGGATTTCCTCCGGGCCGATCTTCTCCTTGAGGATCGCCGGGTCGCTCGCCTGCAGGCGGTCGGGATGCAGTTTGTCGGCGATGTAATTGACCTGAATCCAGCCGCGCTCGCCCTCAAAGCGCACGTGCGGCGTGCCCATCTGGTAGAAAAGCTCCATGCCGTTGGCGAAGCGGTACCACGCGTCAAAGGTCTCCAGCACGTTCCAGACCTTGTCGTCGTGGAACTTGCCGGTGGCCTTGATCTCCACCGGACCCGTGCGCTCGGTGCCCGCGCCCCACTGGCCGATGTCGTTGAGATGCGTGCCCCAGTTGGCAATCATGCCATCGCAGTAATCCAGATTCCGCATCCAGCCGGGGCGGCTCTTGAGGTCATTCGGCGTATGCACGCGTTTTTGCATGTACCCGACTTTCGGTGCGGGGCCGAGCCAGAGGTCGTAGTCCAGTCCCGGCGGCGGCTCGGTCATCGTGGCCGGCTCGTTGGGGAACAGTTCCTTCGGCGAACCGGTGCGGACGACGCGCACCTTGCCGATGCGGCCGTTGCGGACCAGTTCGGCGGCGCGGTGCATGGGTTCCAGCGAGCGGAACTCGCTGTCCACGCGGAAGACGCGCTTGTGCTTGGCAACCTCCGTGGCCAGCCGCCGGCCCTCGTCGATATACCGGGTGATGGGTTTTTCCAGCGCCACATCCTTCCCCGCACGGACGGCGGCAATGGCCATCGGCACGTGCCAATGGTCCTGCGTGGAGATCATCACCGTGTCGATGCTCTTGTCGGCGAGCAGCTCGCGGAAGTCCTTGTAGGTTTTGCAGCCAATCCGCTCACCGCCCATGGGCTGCTTCGAATAATAATCCTCAATCTGTTTCTTCGCCTCCGCCATGCGCCACGCATCCACGTCGCAGACGGCCACGGCTTGGACGCCCTCGGTCTTCAAGAACTGTTGGATGTTGGCGTTGTATGCCTGCCGGCCACAGCCGATGAAGCCGATGGTGACGCGGCTGCCCGGCGCGTTCGCACCGAAAACCGACCGTGGCAGGAGGAGGGGAACACCCACAGCACCGGCCGCCGCGAGCGAGGTGCGCCGCAGGAACGCCCGGCGCGAGAGGAGGGGATTCGTCCGCAGGCTCATGGTCGTTGCTCCTTACTTGAGTTGGATGCCGAGTTTGTCGCAGATGCCGCGGAGCGCCACGACGGCGGTCTTGAACAGCTCCGGCCCCGTCTCGCCCGAGTTCTTGCCGGCCACCTTCAGGTGCGGTTCGAGCGTCAGGAACCCGTCGTAACCGGACTTCTTCGCGTCCTCGAGGATGATCTGGATGTTGCCGTTGCCCTGGCCCGCGGGGACGATCTTCTTCTCCGCCCGCTTGTAGTCCTTGATGTGGAAGTGGACGACATACGGTTTGAGCATCTCCCAGTTCTTCAGCGTGTCGTCGCCCGCGACGGCGAAGTTGGCGAAATCGAACGCGGCGCGCAGCTTGGGCGAATTCACCGTCTTGAGGATGTCCAGGCTCATCGCGCCGTGCTCGCCGTAGATGTCCTTTTCGTTCTCATGCACGAGCGTCGCGGGATGACCCTTCATGTAATAGGCTTTGGCCTGCATCCGCCGCATCACTTCGTCGCGATGCGGGCGGATGTCCTGACCTTTCGCGGGCGGGAAATAGCTGAAGATGCGGATCAGCGGCGCCGAGAAGAACTCGGACAGCTCGACCGCGCGCTTGAACTTGTCGAAGTACGGTTCCCACGGGTCGGTGATCTTCACCTTGCCGATGGGGCTGCCGATGCTCGCCACCCCCATGCCGTTGTCCTTCAACTTCGTCCGGACCTCGGTCTTCAGGGCGTCGTCGAAGTCCATGACGTTCTTGCCCGCCACGCCGCGCAACTCGAAGAACCGGATGCCGAGTTCCTTGCAGACGCGGATCTGCTCGTCGATCTTGGGCGAAATCTCGTCGGCGAACGCCGCGAGCGTCATCGTGCCCGGGGTGGCCCAGACGGTCCGGGGCAGCGCCGCGACGATGAACGGCGCGGCCACACTGGTGCGGATGAACTGTCGCCGGGAGATGGATGTTGTCATGGGGAAACTTTCGTTGTCGGACGTGTGATGGTTCTCCTGAGTTTCAATCAGCGGCCGCTTTCATACATCCAACCCGCTGCGAAGGAAAACCATATTCGCCTAGCATTTTGCGGCGGGGTGTGGTGCTGCTACTTTCTTATGTGCAGCCGCCGACATGCGGAGATGAGTACATATCTCTCACGACTTTGCCTATCCTTGAAACTTCCGATGCTGGCGAGAAACGAGGTGGATCGCGACCTCCGGGCGCGATAGCGCTTGAGAAGTGAAATCAGGGTGCCTGAATCGTGTCTTTCACAACTCAAGCACTGTCTTTCTCTCGTGCCTGTATCCATCGCGCCCGGAGGTCGCGATCCACCTTCGACGATGCCGCTCGCGTGACGGTTCATGGGCAAGACGCGTCAGCGCTGGGATGGTGGAGTCCTCCTCCCGTCGGCGTCGGCTCACTTGGGACGCTGTGCGGCGCGTGTGGTGATGCCGAAGAATCGTTTGAAGGCGCGGCTGAAATCGTTCGCGTGCCGGTACCCCAGTTCGAAGGCCACCTGCTTGGCCGGCAGCCGATCGTCGCGCAGCTTCGTCCGGGCCAGCTCCATCCGCCAGCGGAGCAGGAAGCTCTTGGCGCTCTCGCCGCTGTGCTGGTGGAACAGGTCGTTCAGCGCCGCCGGCGTCAGTTGCAGGTACTCGCACAGACGCTGCACGGGACGGCGCTCGCGGGGATTGTGGTGCATGAACTCCATCGCCAGCTCCATCCGGTAACGCGAGTCCACCTCCGGCGGCCGGTTCTCGGCCCGCGCTAGGGCGATGTCCAGTTCCAGCCGCGCGCAATGTAGTGTCAGGACGGCGACCTCGTCCGGCGTGGCGACCTCGCGGACGCAGTTCGCGTGTAACGCGGCCAGTCGCCGCAGCGTGGCGCGGTCCGATTGGAGACGGCGAAACCCGCCCGGCGCCGGCTGGAGGGAGGCGAGCGCGGGCGCGGACCGCCAGAGCCACGTCAGGACAGTGCAGGCGCGACGCGGCTTGTCCGTCCAGCCGTAGGCGCAATCGGGATGGATGACTAGGACATCCCCCATCTGCATTTTCAGCGACTTGTTGCCGGTGGTCCATGTCGGCG
>CAZAAF010000392.1:0-5052 GCA_964482575.1 uncultured Verrucomicrobiota bacterium
GGTGGAAGAAACCGCAAAGCCGACCAAGCCAACGCCGTAATCCCCTTCCGGTACGGGCAAAATACGGTTTCGGCCCCGGCCTCTCCCCGGCTCGTGTGCGGCCTGGGTTTCCCCGGCGATGTCCGTCCTACGTCTCGACGCGACCCTTGCGACGCAGCAACGGCAGCGCCGCCCGATACGCCCATCGCGCCAATCGCCGGCGGAACCAGACGCGGCCCAACGGCAGCAGCCGCGGTTCCGAGCCGAACCCCATGAGAAAGAAATCCCGCCGCGCCTGCCCGCTGGCCGGCGACGCCGTCCCGGCGAGCAGCGCCCGCGCATAGCGGCGGTTCATGGCCACGAAGTCGCACAACGCAGCTCCCTGTCCTTCCGCCCACTGGAGCAACTCCACCGTCAGGAGCGTATTCGGATGCTTCTCGCGGAATTCCTCAGTCCAGCCCTTCTTCCACAACGTGACGCGTCGGCCGAATCGGATGGCCAGAATCCCGGCCGTGGGTCTGCCGTCGCAATCCGCCAGCGTCAACCGTGCCAGCCCCTTCTCATGAAATGCCGTGTAGAGCCGCCGGGCGGCCGCCTCGGTCGCCGGGTTCGGCGATGACTTCTGTCGCCGGCTGGTGACGCACATCATCCGGAAGAAGTCCGGGATGTCGCCAACGCCGCCCTCGCGGATCACGACGCCTCGCCGGACGGCCTGACGCGCCTCCTGCTGGATCGTCTTCCGGAACCGCGTCTCAATCGGCGGCAGGTTCGGCCCCAGCCGGACGCACATCGTAGCCGTATGCATCACCGCCAGGCCGTTGGGCGCATACCCGCGCGCGTCTTCGAGCGCCGTCACCGCGGCCCCGTCATCCGGCGCCTGGGCCATGAGCGTCTCGATCCGATGGCGTTTCATTACGCATTGGACAAGGTCCAGCAGCCAGTCCAATAACTCCGGGTCCTCCGTGTGATACACGGGACCTTTGTTGAGAAGACCCGCACGCAACCCGTGCTGCGATTGCACGAGGATTTGAAAACCACCAAGAATCCGGTCCTCCTGCCGGATCACCACCCGCACCACCTGCCATCCCTCGTCCGCCTTGACCGTGCTCCAGAGGGCCGACTGCTGGAAATGACCCAACGGGGATTGCTGGAGAAAGGCATCCCAGGCGTCGTCCGTCGTCTGCGTGGACATCCAGGCGATTGCCTGACCGCCCTTCAGCGAACGGCGATCCAGCAACACACGGTCGTCCGCTGCGGAGGGAACGGTTTCCGCCACCCCCGTCATCACCGGCGCAAAGGTTGAATAGATGACTGAACTCAACGTCGTTCCATTTCCATTCGGATGGCCGGACGCTACGATGCGAACCTGCGTCCGTCAAATGACGCGCACGCATTTCAGGAGAAGGCAGACACGACAATCACAGCCACGGATGGAACACAGACGAAACACAGATTGCAGAAAAAGGCAGGAAGATGGGGACAGGAATATCGCCGAATTTTCCTGCCGCTCAAAACTTCCACTTCCCACTCCTCCCCCCCGCCTCCTTCACGATTACTTCCTTCTTCATCGCACCGCGCCGCCCTGCTAGGCTTCCGCCGTCATGGAAACGCGCCTGCCATCCCAATCCTCAAGATCCCAATGAACCCGGCAGGACTCTCGTCGCCATCACCACCCCCACCCATGACTACCGTTCATCGCGCAATGCCTGACGACGCGGAGAGCATTCTGGCGTTGCAGAAGCTCGCCTACCAGTCGGAGGCGAAGCTCTACAACGACTGGTCGCTGCCGCCGTTGACGGAAACGCTGGAGTCCCTGCGCACCTATTTTGCGGATACGGTGCTGCTGAAGGCGACGCTGGACGGCTGCATCGTCGGCTCCGTCCGGGAACGTATCCGCGACGGCATCTGCGCCATCGGGCGACTGGTGGTCCATCCCGAATTCCAGCGCCGCGGCATCGGCACGCAGTTGTTGAAAGCCATCGAGGCGAGATGTCCGGACGTGGCCAGGTACGAGCTGTTCACCGGGAGCAAGAGCGAAGCCAATATCCGGCTTTACCAACGCCTCAGCTATGTCATCACGCGCAGCGAGGTGGTCTCGCCAACCGTGACGCTAGTCTATTTGGAGAAGGCCGGGAAAAGTCCCTCGTAATCGCACCCGGAGAGTGCGACGCACCCGGCAAGAAGAACGGGAATCCATTGCGCAGTCGGTGGTATCAGGAGGGATTGCCTCTTGCATAAACACCTGGCCGCCTCCTCACGTCGGCGGCTACGGGGCCGCGGCAGGACGCGCACCTCGTAGCGCGGTCTTCAATCTGCTGTATCGCCGGCTTCCAGCCGGCCTGCCGTTCAAGACAAGAAACCCATCCTGCAAACCAGTGATCTGCGGATTGGAAATCCGCGACACAGCAGACTTGGAAGTCTGCGCTACCCTCACCTATCCACAAACCTCTCGCATGAAAACCCAGCCGCCGCCATACCACGATCGGCACGTGGCAAGCACCGGCTACCCGATTTGGTGCCGGTGGCGTCGGGAGGCCCCAACCTACAGCTTCGTATCGCCGACCTGCTGGATCCACTGCCGGGTCCATTCGACGGACTCGAATCCCAGGTCCATGACCGTGTTGCCCAGGAAGATGATCCCCTCGATGCGTCCCTCGCGGAGCCAACGCAGGCCGGCCTCGCACTGGCGCTTCATCAGGTCCACGGGCACACCGCACTTCTTGCCATAGTCCACGAGATAGCAACCGAGCATCTTCCGCCGGCGTGGATGGAGCCGCTCGAATTTCAGGAGATTGTCGTCGATGTTCTTGATTGTTTCGGACGCCATGCTCCAGAGCGTGAGGACATCAATCAGGTCGAGGTAATCCTTTAGCGGCAGCTCGAAGTGTTTGACGTAGAACGTGGCGAAGATTTCGAGCTTCCTGCCCGTCTCGTCCAGCTTGCGCCGCACGTCGGCCAGTTCCTCCACGGTCAACTGCGCCCGCGGCTCCCCGGCTTTGCCGGTGAAGAAATCATCGAGCATCACCCCGCGAAAATTTGGAACGCGTTTGGCCATGGCGAGCACCTCGGCGGTCTCCTCCGCCTTGTGGAAGCCGCCCGACCCGACCACCGACCAGCACACGTTCTTCAACGGCCGGAGGGCGACGGTGTACGGCTCGAACGGCAGGTCGAAACGGCCGTTGGCGGCCTCCTTCTCGTTGGACTGCACGATCAGGATGTTCGGGACGTTGAAATAGTAGTTTCCCTCCGCCGCCGACATCACCGAGCGGCGGCCGATATGCACAAAGTCGCTGTTCGTGGCGCAGGCGAACATCCACAACCGGTCCCGGACCGTTTCCGCCTTCGCCGCGCCCTCCGCCCCGGACGCCGTCGCTGCCGTGCCGGCCGCGGCCAGGCCGAGCCCGCCGGTTTGTTGAAGGAATAAACGCCGGGACATGGGGATGGAAACATTCATGATACTGGGCTCCTGTGTCGAATGACGATGAGGCTGTCCGCGATACGCGGCTCCTTTCCGTGCCGGCATTATCGGCGGGACGGCCTCCAAAAGAAATGTCAAAATCTCCGTCACGTTCCATGAACCTCGGATTGATTCAATCGCGGGTTTCGCTATGCTTGCGGGCACCATGAAAACGCTTTGGCTGCTCGTCCTGCTCCTTTGTCCCCTGGCCCTTCAGGCGGCCCCGGCCGACCCGGTGCCGCTCTGGCCCGAGGGCGCGCCGGGCGCGCTTGGCAAGACGGAGTTCGACATCCCCACCCTGACGCCGTATCTGCCCGACCCGGAGAAGGCCACGGGCGCCGCCATCGTTATCTGTCCCGGCGGCGGTTACGGCGGGTTGTCCCAGCACGAGGGCCGCGATTACGCGCTCTACCTGAACCAGCAAGGTGTGGCGGGCTTCGTGCTGCGTTACCGGCTCGGGTCCCACCAGTACCGGCATCCCGCCATGCTGAACGACGCCGCCCGCGCCGTGCGGCTGGTCCGGGCGCGGGCCGGGGACTGGAAGGTGGACCCGAAGCGTGTGGGGATCATGGGCTCGTCGGCGGGCGGCCATCTGGCCTCGACGCTGGTGACGCATTTCGACGCGGGCAAACCGGATGCGAGCGACCCGGTGGAACGCCAGAGCAGCCGCCCGGACGTGGGCGTGCTCTGCTATGCCGTGATTTCGATGGGACCGAACACGCACGGCGGTTCGAAGAAGAACCTGCTTGGCAACAATCCCCCCGAGGAACTGGTGAAACTTCTATCGAACGAGTTGCAAGTGACCAAGGAAACGCCACCCTGCTTCCTCTGGCACACATGGGAGGACCAGGCGGTGAAGGTGGAGAACAGCCTCGATTTCGCGGCGGCGATGCGCCGCTGCGGCGTGCCGTTCGACCTCCACATCTATCAAAAAGGCCGGCACGGCATCGGCCTGGCCGACAAGGAACCGTTCGCCCATACGCATCCGTGGGCAAAGGACCTCGTCTTCTGGCTCAAGGCGCAGGGATTTGTAAAATAGCCATGTTTTCCAAGTCAACGTTGTGCGCCCCATCCCAATGTCCTCCGAACCCTATGGCGTCCGGACCGAACCGGCGCCCAAGCAAGAGTTCGCCGCCCCCGATCCCGGCGATGAACATCCCAATCACGTCATGAACGAAACCGGTTCCCTCATGTCCCGGAGGCATTTCCTGCGCCGCACGGCGGCGGTCGCGGCGGCGTTTCACGTCGTGCCGCGCCATGTGATCGCCGGCGCAGGCGACGCCGCCCCCAGCCGCAAGCTCAACCTCGCCGGCATCGGTGCCGGCGGCATGGGCGAGGCCAACCTCGAGGCCAGCAAGGCCGAGAACATCGTCGCGCTCTGCGACGTGGACCCCAACAATGCGCTCGGGACCTATCTCCAGTACCCCAAGGCGAAACAATACAAGGATTTCCGCCTCCTGCTCGACAAGCAGAAGGATATTGATGCGGTGATCATCGCTACGCCCGATCACACGCACGCCGTGATCGCCATGGCGGCCATGCAGTGCGGCAAGCATGTATATGTGCAGAAGCCGCTCACGCATTCCGTCAAGGAGGCGCGCGTCCTGACCGAGGCC
>CAZAAF010000393.1:0-5040 GCA_964482575.1 uncultured Verrucomicrobiota bacterium
CTGGAGCAGCTTATCGGGCCGTTGATGCGCACGCCGGGCATCTGGTCGCTGTGGTGGTCTCTGCTGCTCTCACTCTGATCGCTGCATTTCTTCTTCAAGAAAAAGTTCTGGCCCGCAGTACTGATGTTGTTCACATCGGTGCTCGGCATGGTGTATGTGCGGCACGTGGTGCGGCTTCTGAAACTGGCGCCGCAGTTCGACCCGGCTTCATGGCGCATCGCACCGCAGTGGTCGCCGTTCGTCATGTTCCTGGCGTGCTTTGTGGTGATGCTGGCCGTGGTGGTCTGGATGCTCCGGCTGTTCTTTGGCTCGAAGCGAGAGATGACATAGCCGGCGCTTTTTTTTCAGGCTTCACATAAAACCTGTTGGAGTCCGCGGAGGAAGCCGCTATAAACACCGCCGTCGTTCGGGGCGGGGAAACCCGCGCGTGACCGGATCTCGGTGATGTTGCAGCGACATGAATCGGAGCGAACTCGAAACCCAATCGCGCAAGCAATTGCTGGCGCTGGCGGCACAAGCCGGCGTGAGCAATCCGCGGGCTTTGGCCAAAGCCGCGCTGATTGAAGCTCTTCTCACACCGCCGCCGGCTCCCGCGCCGGAATCGATGGATCTGCCCTCCAGTTACGGTCGCACCCGGCTTACGCTCGTCGAGATCGAGCCGCACTGGGTTCACGCTTACTGGGAAATCACCACGGAAGACTGCGCGAGGGCGGCGGAACACTGCGGCACTGCGGCGGAGCACGCCGTGTGGGTGTTGCGCTTCCATGATGTTACCAACGTCGAGTTCGACGGCGCCAATGCGCATGACACGTTCGACGTACCCGTGGATCTCTCGGCGGGCAACTGGTATATCAACCTGTGGGCGGGTGGCAAATCCTACTGTGCGGAGATGGGATTGCGCGCGGCGGATGGCACCTTCCGGGTGGTGTGCCGTTCCGGTGTCGTACATGTGCCGATGGACTTGCCGTCCCCGCGGTCCGAAACGGAATGGATGAAAGTGGACGCAGCTTCGGGACGGGCCGAACCGGCTCCGGAACCTCCCGCGGCACCGCCATCGCTGCCGATGGAAACACCGGTGTCTGTAGATGGTCCAGTTGTCGCACCGGTGGAGGTCGCGGTGGAAACTGCGGCCACCGAAGTTGCCCCGCCTGTGGCGGTCGCCGTGCCGGCAGCATCCGCCCTGCCGATGGTCTCGCCGCCACCCGTCGGATCGCCGGCGGGAATCAACGACGCGGATCTTCGGTACGCCCAGCTTCTGGAACCACCCGGGCCCAACGGCGACGGTCACGCGCCGGCGGAGACCCCGGTCTCGGCCGCGCAAGACGGGTCGCCCGCCGGCCAGTCCGAAACGGCGCAGGAGGTGTCGCCCTCGTCACACAGTGTCGGCCGGTTTGGCATGAGCAGCGGCGCGTTTGGGACCGCCGGGACGACGCCTTCCATCAAACTGGAACTGAACGCCGACATCATCATCTACGGCCGGGCCGTGCCGGGTCAGACAGTGGAGGTGTGCGGCCGGCAGGTCCGGGTGAATGCCGACGGCACCTTCACCGTTCGCATGGCGTTGCCACTGGCGGATGGGGATGTGGCGCGTGGCGGGTAACGATGTCCCCCGGATACCTCGCGCTGGTTCTGCATGCGCACCTGCCGTTCGTGCGCCATCCCGAACATGATGAGTTTCTGGAGGAGGGCTGGCTGTACGAAGCCATCACGGAAAGTTACATCCCCCTGCTGTGGGTCCTGGAGAAGCTGGCGTCGGACGGCGTCCCCTTCCGGCTGACGATGTCCCTGACTCCGACGCTGGTCACGATGCTGGGCGACGATCTGCTGCGCGGGCGTTACCTGCGGCATCTGGACCGGCTTTGCGAATTGTCGGAAAAAGAGGTCGAGCGTACGCGTCACCTGCCGGAGTTTCGCGACACCGCGGTCTTTTATCAGGAACGGTTCAACGCGGCGCGCGAGGATTATTGTCATCTCTCGAAGAAGGACCTGGTGGGCGCGTTCGCCCGGCTGCAGCGGGCCGGCCACGTGGAACTGGTGGCCTGCGCCGCTACGCACGGCTATTTGCCACTGCTGCGCGTGAACCCGGCGGCGGTGCGTACGCAGGTATTCCTCGGCGTGCAACATTACACGGAGACTTTTGGCGCCGCGCCGCGCGGTTTCTGGCTGCCCGAATGCGGCTTTTACCCCGGCCTCGATGAGACGCTGAAGGAGGCGGGCGTGCGCTACTTCTTCGCCGAGAGCGCCGCCCTCGAACACGCCGCCGGCCGCGTGAAATTCGGCGTGCACGCGCCGCTGTACTGTCCGAGCGGCGTGGCGGTGTTCGGGCGCGACCCCGAGGCGTCGAAGCAGGTGTGGAGCGCCGCCGAGGGTTACCCCGGCGACCGTGACTACCGGGAGTTCTATCGCGACATCGGCCACGATCTCGATATCGACTACATCAAGCCGTACATCCATCGCGACGGCATCCGGGTCAACACCGGCATCAAGTATCATCGCGTCACGGGCCGCACGGATTGCAAGGAACCGTATGTGCGGCAGCGGGCGTGGGAGAAGGCGGCGGCGCACGCGGACCATTTCCTGCAGAGCCGTCAGGCGCAGGTGGAGGCGTTGGAGGAGAAGATGGGCCGCCAGCCGATCATCGTCGCGCCCTACGACGCCGAGCTGTTCGGCCATTGGTGGTTCGAAGGGCCGGTGTGGCTGGACAAACTTTGCCGCCAGGCTGCTGGTAACCGGAAAAAAGTGCATCTGGTCACCCCCTCGGACTATCTTGATCAATACCCGGTCAATCAGGTGGAGATTCCCGGCGCGTCGAGCTGGGGGTACAAAGGTCACCACGAAGTCTGGCTAAATAGCGCCAACGATTGGATTTATCCGCACCTCCACGCCGCCGCGGACCAGATGTGTGAGCTGGCGGAGGCGTTTCCCGATGCCCAAGGTCTGGCACGACGGATGCTCAACCAAGCCGTGCGCGAATTGTTGCTGGCACAGTCGAGTGACTGGGCCTTCATCATGACGCGCGGCACGATGGTGCCGTATGCGGTTCGACGAACAAAAGAACATCTGGTACGGTTTCGCCAGCTTTGCGGCATGGTGAAGGAACAACGCGGTCACGAAGACCGCCTGGGGGAGTTGGAGGCGAAAGACAACATCTTCCCCGGGCTGGATTATCGCGTGTATCGCGCGGATTACAGTTTTGTGCCGGGACGCAAACCGGCAACTGAAACGAGTTACTAAAAACGAAAGGCAACGGATGAAGTTCGATCCCATTCCGGAGATGATCGATGGTCTGCCCAATCTTTGTGGTTGGGACAAGGAAGTGGAAGCGGTCACACGCGAAGGCGGGCCGGTCTATGCAGGCCGCACGCCGTTCCAAGCCGAGCGGCTTCAGTCCGCATTTGCGATGGCGTTGCACATGCACCAGCCGATGATTCTGCAGGACGGCGATCTGTCGAGCGCGCCGATCATCGGCAACCTCCAGTACATGATGGAGCGGCAGCATGTGCACGGCATGCACGACGCGCCGGTGTTCGCGTGGTGCTACAGCCGCATTGCCGACTTCATCCGCGAGCTGGTCGACGGCGGCTGTCGGCCGCGCATCATGCTCGATTACTCCGGCGAGTTGTTCTTTGGTCTGCGCCAGATGGGTCGCGGCGACATTCTGGATAACCTCAAGACGATCGTTCATGACGACCGTTACTGGCCGTGCGCGGAGTGGCTCGGCACGATGTGGGGGCATGCCGTGGTGCCTTCGACACCGGCGCCCGACATCCGTCTCCACGTGCGCGCGTGGCAGCACAACTTCGCCGCGGTTTTTGGCTGGGAGGCGCTCCGCCGCGTGCGCGGGTTCTCGCCGCCGGAGATGCACATGCCGAATCATCCGGACCTGGCCTATGAATACGTCCACGCGTTGCGCGATTGTGGCTACCAGTGGCTGCTCGTACAGGAGCATACCGTCCAGGAAACCGACGGCCAGGGATTGCGCGAGCGCTACCTGCCGCGCCGTCTGGTGGCCCGGAATTCGCACGGCGAGGAAACGTCCATCATCGCCTTGATCAAGACGCAGGGGTCCGACACCAAGCTGGTGGCGCAAATGCAACCGCTCGGCGAAGCGCGCGGCCAGCAGCCGCGTTCGCTGGCTGGCCGGACCGTGCCGCCGCTCGTGGCGCAGATCGCCGACGGCGAAAACGGCGGCGTGATGATGAACGAGTTTCCCAACAACTACAAACCGGCGTGGCATGGATTGGGCACCGAGGGCGTCGTCGGCCTCAACGGCACCGAGTATCTCGAACTGCTCGCGGCGGTGGGCGTGACGGAAAAGGATTACGCGCCGATCCAGCCCCTGCACCAGCACGCTCTCTGGCAGCGCGTTGGCGACCGGCCCACGCCGGAAGCCGTTGCCAAGGCCATCGAGGATGCGAAACGCAGCGACCACCGGTTCAACATGGAGGGCGGTTCATGGACGAACAACCTGAGCTGGGTGCGCGGCTACGAAAACGTGCTCGACCCGATGAACAAGCTCAGTGTCACGTTCCACGAGAAACTCAACGGCCGACCGGTGGATACGCGCAACCCGGCTTATCGTAACGCGTTGTTCCACAACCTGGTGGCGCAGACCAGTTGCTACCGGTATTGGGGCCAGGGCCGCTGGACCGATTACGCGCGCGAGATTTGCCGCCGCGGGACGGCGGTGTTGAACAGCCATTTCTAATCGGGAGAGCAGGGCAGACGTCCTGTCGGGACGGTTGGCGGGAAGACCTGCGGACGCGGTGAACCACGCCGCCGAATGCTAGCTGCGATAGACGTTCAGCGTCTCCGCGGCAATGCGATCCCACGTGAACGCCCGCTCCACGGCGGCGCGGCCGTTCTGGCCCATCCACTGTGCGCGATCCCAGTCGCTCAACAGTTCCGTCATCGACCCGGTCAGTTCCGGCACCTTCGGCGCGGTCTTCAAGCCGGTGACGCCGTGCCAGACGAACTCATTCGGGCCGCCGTGATTGGTGGCGACGACGGGTTTGCCGGCGCTCCACGCCTCGAGGATCA
>CAZAAF010000394.1:0-5038 GCA_964482575.1 uncultured Verrucomicrobiota bacterium
TCCGGAGGATGCTCATGTTCGGTGCCAGCCCCGTGCCGGTGGCAATGAACACCAGATTCTTGTCTTCCGACACATCCTTCAGCGTAAACATCCCCGTGGCCTTCGGCGACAACCACAACGGATCGCCGAGTTTCAATGCAAACAAGCGGGGTGTGAGGGCGCCGGACCGCACGAGCGAGATGAAAAACTCCAGGTACTCCTTCTCGTGGGACGACGAGGCGATGGAATAGGCACGGCGGATGAACTTCTGGGGATCGGGCGGCTGCACTTCGGCTTCGGCGGTTTCACATCGTCGGGCGGACCCTGGCAGCGCCAAAACGGTGTACTGTCCCGGAATGAATTCCGGCAGCGTCCAACCCACCGGGGCCACGCGCAGGATGAGCAATCCCGGGGTGATTTCAGTCCGCTGCGTTACTCGGGCGTTCAAGCTCGTCTCAGGCATAAACAGTATCGACTCGTATTTACGGCAAGCACCATCAACCGCCGGCACTGATTCTCTAACGGATAGGCTACAATAGCACAAACAACTTTTGCGTTTTCGTACCCGCAAATAACCTTTGCCTGACGGCCCGGCTTCGCGCAAAATGCGCCCCGTGAGGCTGACTCTTCTTCCCCTGGTCCTCGTGGCGGCCGCGACGACGCTCGCGCAATCGCCACCGATGGAGAAACAACTTCTGTTCGGCGGCGCGTCGGCCAAGGGCTGGTCGCCCGCGGAATGCACCGTCGAGGTTTCCAATGCGCACGTGAAGGTCAACGAGACCGCGCTGCACTGGCACGTCCCGGTGGACTACTACAGCGGCGAGGCGAAATACCCCATCGGCTGGCCGCGGGTCAGCCACGCCATCCCCGAAGGCCCGTCGCGCGACTGGTCGGCGTGGGATTACCTGCACCTGTGGGTTTACACCACCTCCTCGCGCGCGAAACTGCCGCAGGTTCCCGCCGGGCTGGGCATCCAGGCCCACGACAAGAGCCACGGATTCTCGATGACCCTGGGCGACTTGAAACTCGGCGAATGGGTCGAGATCAAGATTCCGGTCGCGAAGATCGCCCAGGCGGGCGATGTCCGGGGCGTCCAGTTCCACATCGCCGAAGCGAACTACAAACACCAGGACCAGATTGACTTCTACATCGACGACCTCGCCCTGCTCCGCTACGCGCAGCCGACGATTCTGGATTTCGCAGCCGAGACGGCGGTGGCGTTTGCCGACGCGAAGGTGATCGCCGCGCGGTTCCAACTGGCCGGCGTCAAACCGGGCGATACCGTGCCGGTCGTCTGCGAGTTGCGGCGTGACGGCAAGGTCGTGGCCAGCGCGACGGCCCAGGCAGGCCGCGGACCGCAGCGCGTGGTCATTGAACCCACCCGCGGCGCGCTCACCCCCGGCACCTATGAGCTGACCGCCCGCGCCGGCAACGGCCAATCCGCGACGCCGGCAACTCTGCGTGTCGTCGAATCCCCGTGGAGGAAATAATCATGCATCTTACGTCCTACGCTTCAGGTTTCACGCCTTACGTCTCACGTCTCCTCCCCGCTCTCGTCCTCGCCGCCGCGGCCCATGCCGAGCCGCTGCTCTACAACATGGGCACGGCGAAATCGGATGTCTGGACCGGCTTCACCAAGGTCACCCCGGCCCAGGTCTTCGACGGCAAGGCCGGCTTCGGCTGGCAGAGCAAGGACGGCCTCACCGCCTCGGCGCGCGCGTACAGGGAGATGGTCGAGAACAAGCATAGCAACCGCTCGGAACAGCCGCCCATCTGGACCAACCCCATCACCGAGGCGGCCATCGCCGGCACCAACGCCAACGCGTTCCTCATCACCGCACCGCCCGGCGACTACACCCTCTACATCGTCTGCGGCACGAGCGACTCCCAGTATCGCGCACAATACTTCGACTTCACCGTGCAGGTTGGCAAACAAACACAGCGTGTCCGGATCGAAGGAAGCTATCAATTCCGCACGTTGCGATTCCACGCCACCGCCAGCAAGGAGCCGCTGGCGATCCAGTTCGCACCGCGCAGCAAATGGGTGGTCAACGCCATCCTGGCGTGGACCAATGCCGACGCCCCTCGCGTCCAAAAAGAGATCGTCGCCCCCTTCGAGGAATGGACCTTCCGCATGCCGCCGGAGCAATGGGCGAAGTGGAAAAAAGACCCGGAACCGCCGACGGGCCCGGCGCCGCAATGGAGCGCCATGGACGAGAAGCGCGGGTTCGCCGTCTGGTCCCGCCATTATCTCGAATGCATCTATCCGCACACGAACCCGCGCGCCGAGGACCTCAACCCCGAACTGCGCGCGTTCGCCACACCGGGCGAGTACGAACCGGTGAACTTCATCGTGCGGCCGTTGCGCGACCTCGCCGACGCGAAGGTCAGCGTCAGCGCCATCGGCCCCGTGCCGGCAAAGAACATCGAGGTGCGCCGCGTCCGTTACATGCTCGCGCGGCCGAACTACACGGTGCTGCACCGCTATCGCGTCGTGCCCGATGTGCTGGAGCGGTTCGAGGGCGGCGACCTAGAGGCCGGCGAGAACGCGCGGTTCTGGCTGACCCTCCGCGTGCCCGACAACGCCCCGGCCGGCGAGTATGCCGGCAAGATCACCTTCACCTGCGCGGGCGGCAAGGCGGTGGTGCCGGTGAAGCTGCGCATCCTGCCGTTCAAGTTGCGCGACGACCCGTCGAAGATCTTCGGGATTTATTATCATCATCCGCTCGGCTCGGTGGCCCGGGCCAGAGACGAGGTGACGCGCGAGTATTTCCGCCGCAAGGCGGACCTGGAGCACGCCGACATGGTGGCGCACGGCACGCGCAACGTGGTGCTGTCGCTCTGGTGCCCGCCCGCCAACAAGGACGGCAAGTTCGACATCCAATGGGACACCCTCACCGAGGAAATGGCGTTGTGGAAGAAACACGGTTTTGTCGGCCCCATCGCGCTGGAGTTCAATGCCAGCGGTGTGTATGCGAAATACACGCACGCCTCGTTCGGCTCGCACATGCACGGCGTGAAGGAGCCGCCGGAGGAATTCAGCCGCGAGATCACGGCCATGGTGCGCGCCATCGAGGCGGGACGCAAGGAGCGCGGCTGGCCGGAGTTCCTCTACTACCCGATTGACGAGCCGAGCACCGACCCGGCATCGGTGGCTTTCATGGTGAAGGTGTTGAAGGCGTGCAAGGACGCCGGCGTGCGGACCTATGTGACGGCCGACCCGACGCACGAGGGATTCGAGCCGCTGCGGCCGTGGGTGGACGTGTGGTGCACGCAGCCGTTCGCGCCCGACCGCGAGACGATCCTCGCGGACATGAAGGCGCGGAAGGTCGAATACTGGTGCTACCCGAACCACGTCAACGGCGAGAACGACCACACCCCCGTGACCGGCTCGCGGATGACGTACGGTTTCGGCTTCTGGCGCAGCGGGTTCCTGACGTTGATCCCGTGGATTTACCAGGCGAACATCGGCGACCCGTGGAATTACCTCGACGGTTCCTCGATGGACTTCTTCAACCGCAGCGAGCCGGACGGCACGCCGATCCCCGTCGCGATGTGGGAAGCGTACCGCTAAGGCTAAGACGATTATCGTTACATCTACACGCTCGAACAACTCATCGCCGGGGCGAAGAAGAGCGGCAAGGCCGCGGCGCAGGAGGCGGCGGGGAAGGCGGAGCGCGACCTGAAGTTCATCTGGGACTCCATCCGTGTGCAGACGAAATACAAGGATGACGATCTCTGGTCGCCCGCCGAGTTCGACGTGTACCGCTGGCTTGTGGCGAAGCAGATTCTGGCGGTGCAGAACGCGCTGCGATGAATAATGGGTCTTGCGGGACCCGGCTCGCTGCGCTTCATCCATCGGTGCTTTGGGAAAACGAGCACGGCACGAACGTGTGTTTGAAGGCTTGAATACGGGCAGCCATGAGTGCGTGATTGCCTGCGATTTTTTTACTGCAATCGCTTTTGCAAAACCGAAAGGAAACTGTTTAATGAAGAAGCTGATGCTGATGTTATGCGCACTGGTGCCCGGTCTGGCGCTGGCGCAACGGGTGGAAATCACAACGGATCACACCAACGCCCTGTACACGTGCGGCGCGCCTGCAACGTTCACGGTGTGCGCGCTGGATGCCGACAAGCAACCGCTCAAGGCGGGCCGCCTGACGGTGAATCTCTCGAACTTCGGTCCGCAGGTCATCACCAATGCCGTTTTCGACCTTGCCCAAGGCAATCCCGTGCGCTGTACCGGCAAACTGGACAAGCCCGGCATTCTCAAATGTGTCGCTTCCTTCAAACTCGACCGGAAGGACGTTCGTGGCGTCTATGGCGCGGCCTACGATCCCGGGCAGATCGTGGCCGGCTCCTCGCGCCCCGACGATTTCGATGTCTTCTGGGATGGGGCGGTCAGGAAACTCGACGCGGAGGTTCCGGCGGATGCGCGAATCGAGCGCCTCGAGCCACAGTGCAACGAGAAGCATGAGGCGTTCCGGGTCAGTTTTGCGACGTTCGATCATCTGTGTGTTTATGGTTTCCTTGCGGTGCCGAAGGGCCGGGGACCGTTCCCGGTCGCCGTCAATGTGCCGGGCGCGGGGCCCGGCGTGGTCGGCCCCCAAACCGGCATGGCCGACCGCGGCTTCATCCATTTGGTGATGAACGTCCATCCCTTTGCACCGGCATCGAACGCCATCGACCAGAAGCGGCTCTATGACGAACAGGACAAGCGCCTGACCGCCCAGTATGGCGCCCCGCGTTACTGCCAGTCGGGCGCAGCCAGCCGCGAAACCTATTTCTATTACCGCATCATTCTCGGCATCAACCGTGCCGTGAACTGGGTCGCCGCGCGGCCCGACGTGGACCCCACGCGTTTCTTCTACAGCGGCACCAGCCAGGGCGGCGGTTTCGGTTTCATCCTCTGCGGACTCAATCCGCACTTTACGCGTGGCGCAATCTATGTGCCGGCGATCACGGACCTGCTCGGCTTTCAGCAGGATCGTGATTCCGGCTGGCCCAAGCTGATCGAAAACGTCAAGGCCGGAGACAAGGCCGCCGCCACCAAGGTCGC
>CAZAAF010000395.1:0-4999 GCA_964482575.1 uncultured Verrucomicrobiota bacterium
GGCGAGCGTCTGGGCAATGGTCCCCGAAAGCGTCGGGCTGCTGGCTTTCAACAACTCGGCGGGTGATGGCTGCTTGGTGTCGGGTGTCGGTGTCATGACGGGAAACTGGCCGAGATTTGCCCGGACTTCAAGCGGACTTGTTGCGACATGAGAGGATAGTGCCCATGGCCCGTCCGGCTGGTTCCAGCGATTTCAGGTTGTTCGTCATGATGTCTCACGGTTTTTCGAGGAGAAGATATCGTTAATCTACATAATGTCAATAGATATTTAGTAGAACTGTTTTATGCGAAAAAATAGGCATTTATAGCCATAATTAAAATACAACAACTAATACTTGACCATTCCGATAGGGATTATTACCGTACGCCACGCCATGAAACTTTCGTTGCGCGGTGAATACGCTTTGCGGGCGATGATTGCGCTCGGAGAGAATGATAATGGAGAGATTGTTCGCATCCAGACAATCTCCGAGCAACGGAATATCCCCAAGCGTTTTCTGGAACAGATTCTGAACGACCTGAAGTCGGGTGGTTTCGTCGAGAGCCGCCGGGGTGTGGCGGGGGGCTACCGTCTCGCGCGGCCCCCGGAAGAGATCACGTTGGCGGCCTTGCTGCGCCACGTGGAACACTCCCTGGTGCCGTCGGGGGGCGCGCGACCGCGCGGGGCGCGGGTGGACGAGGCGCAGATGGTCATTGGCGGCGTGATGCAGGAAGTGCGCGCGGTCATTGCCACCGTGCTGGAGCGGTTGACGGTGGCGGATCTCTGCGAGCGCGTTCGCAGCCTGCGAGGTGAAACGGACGGCGGCATGGACTATGATATCTGACGCGTCACCGCGGTGACCGGGAAATACGAAACGAGGCGAAGCTCATGACAACGGACAACCAGGACGGATTCAGCACACGGGCGGTGCACAAGGGGCGCGGCTTTGCCGGCACGACCGGCGCGGTGATGCCGCCGGTGTTCATGACTTCGACGTTCCAGAAGGACAACCCGGACGGTTTCGATTACACGCGTTCGGGCAATCCCAACTTCCGCCTTGTCGAAGAGAGCCTGGCGTCGCTCGAAGGGGCGGCGTTTGCGACCTGCTTTGCGAGCGGTGTGTCGGCGATCACGGCGGTCCTCTCCTGTCTCAAGAGCGGCGATGTGGTGCTCGCGGAGGAGAACCTCTACGGCTGCACCTACCGGCTGCTGGAGCGCGTGTTCAACAAGTTCGGCCTCGTGTCGCGCTACCTGGACCTCAGCCAGCCGTCGAACTGGGAGGAAATCCGCCGCCAGAAACCCGCCGTTGTCTGGCTGGAAAGCCCCACCAACCCGTTGCTCAAAATCCTCGACATCGCCGGCATCAGCGCCGTCGCCGCTGAAGTGGGCGCCACCGTCGTCGTGGACAACACCTTCGCCTCGCCCTACCTCCAGCGACCGCTCGAACTCGGTGCGACGCTGTCGCTTTCATCCACCACCAAGTACGTCAACGGACACAGCGACTGTCTGGGTGGCATCGTCGCCACGAACGACACCGCGTGGCACAAGCGGATGCTCTTCGCGCAGAAGTCGCTCGGTCTTCAGCCGTCGCCGTTCGATGCCTGGCTCACCACGCGCGGCCAGCGGACGCTGGCGCTGCGGATGGAGCGCCACTGTGCCAACGCCCTCGAACTGGCCCGCTGGCTCGAAACGCGCCGCGGCGTCCGCAAGGTGCGCTACCCGTTCCTGCCCAGCCACCCGCAGTACGAACTCGCCCGCCGCCAGATGAAGGCCGGTTCCGGCATCCTCATCGCGGAGTTCGATTGTTCGACGGAAGCGGCACTGGAATTCTGCCGCAAACTGCGGCTCTTTACGCTGGCGGAAAGCCTCGGCGGCGTCGAGAGCCTCGTCTGTCATCCGCCGACCATGACGCACGCGCAGGTGCCCGCCGAGGTCCGGCACAAGGTCGGCATCGGCGACGGCCTCATCCGCTTTTCGGTCGGCATCGAGGACGTCGAGGATTTGCGACGCGACATTGACCAGGCTCTCAGTGGAATCCTCCCATGACCCAGCGCGATCTTCTTCGGGAACCCATCTGTCGAGCGGAGGAACTGGGGCGTCCGATACCGGATTCCGTCCATGCCGTGTCCGTGGCGCTGCCGCGCTGGCAGGATGTCGTCGGCTATGAGGAGAAATCGCCGGACGTGATGGCGCATCTCCGCAGCGGTTATCCGCGGTTCGTCATCCATCCGCTCGTGCAGGAACTGGCGCGCCACCTGGGCGGCGGCCGGCCGTGCCTGCCGTTCCCGTCGGCGTCCGTGGCGGCGATGGCCGTGGAGTTTGTCCGCCAGCAGAGCGGCGCCACCGCGGAAACCGTCGCGCGCGATGGCATTTCGGGTGTCGTGACGACCGACGCCGGCGCGCTTGCGCTGAAGGCCTTTTGGCAGCACACGGGCCTCATTGTCTCCACCCGCCAGGCCGAAGCCATTCTCGCCGGTCGCGGCAAGGATCCCGACGGGGTGGAGGTGCGCCGTTCGTTGCGGCGGCAGCTCGCCGGCTTCTATGACTGCGGGGACGACGACGTCTTCCTGACGCCGAGCGGCATGGCGGCGCAGTTCGCGGCGTTGCGGGCGGTGATGCAGCGCAGTCCCGGCCTGCCGACGGCCCAGCTCGGTTTCCCCTACGTGGACACGCTGAAGCTCCAGCAGAAGATCGGCCACGGCGTCACGCTGCTCCACGATCTCGATACCATCGCCGACGATGTGCACGCCCTGATTCATCGCCAGCCGCTCGCGGCGTGTTTCGGCGAGATTCCCGGCAACCCGTTGCTTGGGTCGGCGGACCTCACCCGCATCCAGCCGCTGCTGCGCGAACATCGCGTGCCGTTCGTTGCGGACGACGTCGTGGCCACGCCGTTCAACGTGGACCTCAGCCGCCACGCCGATCTCATCGCCACCAGCCTCACCAAATACATCGTCGGCACCGGCGACGCGATGGGGGGCGCGCTCATCTGTCATCCGCGCTCGCCGTTCCATGCCGAGCTGAAAGCCATCATCCACGCCCAGCACGAGGAACTCCTCTGGGGCGCCGACACGGCCGTGTTCGACGCACAGGCACGCAGCTTCCCCGAGCGGATGCGGCGGCACAACGCCAACGGGCTTCTCATCGCCGAACGGCTCCGTGCCCATCCGGCGGTGGAAACCGTCTGGTATCCGAAGTGGGAGTTCAGCCATGTGTACGAGGCCGTGCGCCGGCCCGAAGGCGGCTGGGGCGCGCTCGTCACCTTCCTGCCGAAGAATGCGGAGACCGCCTCGCCGCGCATCTTCGATCGCATGGACGTTTGCAAGGGGCCCAGCCTCGGCACGGTGTTCACCCTCGCCTGTCCGTTCACGCTGCTGGCGCACTACACCGAACTGGACTGGGCCGAGTCCTGCGGTGTTTCGCGCCATCTCATCCGCCTCTCCGTCGGCCTCGAAGACCCCGAAGAGTTGTGGCAGCGCCTCGACCGCGCGCTCCGAAGCTGACGGAAAGCCACCAAGAAGCCCAAGCGGCACAAGAGAACGGAAGACACGTGTGTCTTCGGTGCCTCGCCGTCTTGGAGTGAGCTTTTCTACTATTCGCACTACAATCACGACGAAGTTTGTTTTTTGGCAAAGACAGAGTTGCAAGACGATTCGCCCATCAGCCAACCGAAGGAGTTGCACCACAGGACACGCGCCCCGTAGCGCAGGTTTTTAACCTGCTGTGCCGCCGGCTTCCAGCCGGCCTATCGGTCACAAGAGGAAGTCCATCCCGCACCCAGGCGGTTCGTGGATTGGAAATCCGCGAACCAGCAGACTTGGAAGTCTGCGCTACCCCAAGACATTCATGGGTTTCTTCGGTTTGTGGTTGCGGCGTCTGCCGCGTCAGGTAAATCCGTGGCCAAACTTCCCTCCTCATTCCTCCCTGCCGCTGGTTCCATGTGAGCAAAACTGTCACGGCTTTTCCCCGGGTGGGCGCAACCGATTGAGAAAAGATGGCGCAGGTGGGGATGCGAAGGGAGCCTTTTGAAGCGCAAATCCAGCCGGTTACGGCCCCAGGCACCGATGGCACGGACGTTGCACTTCTTTCATGGCGTGAAGCTGCGGCACGGGGCCGCAGCGAGTGAAGTAACCAATATCTTAAAATCGGAGGATAGAACCATGGCATTGGTACGATGGCATCGAGCGGCAGAGCCCCTTCGCATGTGGGAGGGCCTGCAGGACGAAATGAACCGGCTGTTCAACACGTCGCTGGTCCGGTTCCCGGAATTCGGGACGACGGAAGGCGCGGCGTTTTGGACACCTGCGCTGGACATGCACGAGACCAAGGACGATCTTGTGGTCCAGTGCGAACTGCCCGGCATGAAGCTGGAGGACATCCATGTCAGTCTCCAGGAGAACACGCTCTCCCTCGAGGGCGAGCGCAAGAAAGCCACGGAGACGAAGGAGGAGAACTACTATCGCGTGGAGCGGTGGTACGGTAAGTTCCATCGGTCGATGGAGCTGCCCACGCTCGTGGATGGCGAGAATGTCCGTGCGACCTACGAGAACGGCGTGCTCAAGGTGGTCATGCCGAAACGGCCCGAAGTGAAGCCGAAGCAGATCCAGGTGAAGATCTCCTGATCGATCTGCAACGGGACAACGGATCCACCCTTAACCCGTGGACGCCCCGCCGTTCTTTGGCGCGCGCCGGGCGTTCCACCTTGAGGGAGGGACGGAAGATAGAAGGCAGTAGGCAGTAGGCAGAAGATAGAAAGCAGAAGACAAGAGGCAGTAACCAGCAAACAACAGACGGAAGATTGCGGCGACGAGAGAGGAATCCCTTGAACCTGAACCAATTCACCGAGAAAGCCCAGGAGTCCCTGCAAACGGCCCAGGCGATTGCAGCGCGGCACCATCACCAGCAACTGGAGCCGGAGCATGTGCTCGCGTCGTTGCTGGAGGACGCCGGGGGCCTCGCGCCGCAGTTGATCCTGCACGCCGGCTGCAATCCGCAGAATATCGCCGACGCCATCACCCAC
>CAZAAF010000396.1:0-4976 GCA_964482575.1 uncultured Verrucomicrobiota bacterium
CCGCCGTCCGGCGTCACGGTTCTTTTCAACAACGTCAAGGGGCCGAAGACCCTCTAGTACACGCAGGGTTCCACACACGGCTACAACCCACCGCATCCCAAGACGCAACAGGTGACCTGCAAATGAACGCATCCGGAATCGATACGGGCCGGCGTATTCTGTCTTGGTTGATGTCGGGTGTTTGCGCGTTGCTTGTCGGAAGCGCGCAGGCTTCCGAGGGCATCACCCCGGAGATTATCGGCATCGATCAGGGCGCGATTCAGAATGCCGGCGCCGGCACGGAAATCTGGAACGGCGGTCCTGGCGATGGCGTGACGAACCTCGTCCGCTACGCGCTTCGCGTGAGCGATCACGCGGTCAATTCCATGATCCGCGTGAGTTGGGCGGATTACGAATCGAAGGAAGGAGAATACAACTTCCACAAGATGGACAAACATTTTGCGTATTGTCTTCAATACGGCCAGAAACTCGACGTGGCGTGTTTTGTGACCAGCGCCGGCGGGGGAGGCCTGATTGACGGCGCGCAATGTTCGTATCCGCGTTACGTTCACGAGGCGCTGCAAGCCAGCGAGCACAAGGACGTCATTTCGATGTCGTTTTGGGACAAAAAGAATCGCTGGGAGCCGAACTTTGAGAATCCGTATTTCTTCGAGCGGTACGAGGCGCTGCTCAAGGCGTTCGCACAGTATCTGGAACAGACACTGACCCAGGGTGGAAAAACGGTCCAGCGCAAGAAGCTGGTCCGCTGCATCGAGATGCGCCATTTCGGTTTCTGGGGCGAAGGGGCCTACCCGAAGAAGCTGGTGCCTTCGAATTCCGAATGTCTGATCCGGTTTGCCCGGGCGTTCATCCAATGTTTCCCGGATATTCGCATCGTGGTTCCCACCAACGGCATGGTCTTCATTCCCTCCGTCTATGATGCGCTCAAGGACTACCATTTCTATCTTCTGACCGCGAAGAACAACGCGGGCTTGATGGGCATCTTCCGCGACAATTGGGGCTGGGATGAGCGGTCGAGCTACTATCAGAAGATCTATTATGCCTCCAACCTGTATGAGAAGGACGGCGTCAAGTTGTATGAACTCCTCCGCGACCGATGGAAGGTGGCACCTCTGGTCGGGGAGCCGGGACGCACCGGGCCGAAGGGGGATTTCCGGCCTTACTCCTGCCTGCTCGACCAGGTGACGTATCTGCATCCCGCCGTCATCCGCAACTGCAACGTGTCGGACGGAACCAGAGCCTTCAACGTGACGGGCTACAGCATTTTCAACGACCCGGAGGCGCTGGACCAGTTCCACCGGGCGTATGCGGTCATTGGTTTCCGGTATCTGTTCACCTCCGCCCGGGTCGCACGTCGTGCGGACGGCCTGGAGATTGCGGTGGATTGGTTGAACATCGGCCTGACACCCACCTACGACCGATGGCGGATACGGTTTTTCGTCGAGGATGGCACCGGGAAGGAAATCTGGAGCGGCGTCTCAATGCTGGACCTGCGGACGGTGTTTCCCGGCGAGAACACACCGCCGGGCGTCGTGGACGCGCACAAGGCGGGGACGCATACGGACCGTTTCCCGGACGCCCCGCGAAACGGCCGGCTCTATCTTCAGGTTGTGGACCCCGACGGCGTCTCGCCGCACATGGCCTTGAGCATCAAGGGGAGGACGGAAAAAGGGGCGTATGCACTCGGAGAACTGCAATGATACAGCGAATCATCCATTCACACACGGCCGGGGCGTTGTGCCTCGGTTTCACGTTGTTGACGCCCGGCTCCCTGTCCCCGGCGGCGGAAGAATGTCCACCGTTGTTCCCGTTTGTGATTTCCTATGACGCGCCGGACAATGCGTCGAGCGTGGCCCATTTCCTGGACGCTCCCGCCGGCAAACACGGTTTCGTTCGCATCGAGAACGGGCGGTTCGTGAATGACGCCGGTCCTGTCCGCCTGCACGCGACCAACCTCACCGGGCCGGCGAATTTTCCGACGCATGAGCAGGCGGACAAGCTCGCGGCGCGGCTCGCGCGGTTTGGCATCAACTGCGTCCGGCTGCATTACTTTGACGACGCCTATGGGAATTTCATGACCGAGAAAAGGGCGGGCATCTTCGGCGACAACCCGAAGTCGCTGCGCGAACTCGATCCCCGGCAGGTGGAACGGCAGGATTATTTGATCGCAGCCTTCAAAAATCGGGGCATCTACGTGGACATGAACCTGCATGTGGCGCGGATGCTGGATGAGCGCGACGGCTTCAGCGGGAAGGAACAGCGGCCGGGTCTGGACAAGGGCGTGGATAACTTCGAGCCGCGCATGATCGCGCTGCAGAAGGAATATGCCCGGCGGTTGTTGACCCGCGTGAACCCCTACACCGGCACCGCCTATGTCAATGAACCGTGCGTGGCGGTGATCGAGATCAACAACGAGAACTCGCTGTTCACTCAGTATCATGCGGGTGCGATTGACAGGTTGCCGGAGCCTTACGCGGGCGAATTTCGCTGGCAGTGGAATGACTGGCTGCGGAAAAAATACGCGTCCACCGCCGCGATGTTGGACGCGTGGAAATGGACGCCGTCGCCCTTGCGCGACGAGCAGATTCCCGAGGGCCGGTTCGATGAATCGGTGACGATGGACGGGAAACGCTGGATTCTTGCCACCGGGTCGGCCGAGGCGGCTTGCAGCGCCGGTGGCGGTGTCCTGAGGGTGGTCGTCACGCGCGAGGGGAACGAGTTCTTCCCGAAACTGTTCCGCAGCGTATCGGTCCGGAAGAACCAGCCCTATACGTTGTCATTCAAGATCCGCTGCTCGAAAGGCACGCCGCCCGCCACCCTGGGGCTGGCCATTGCGGACACCCAGGGAGGCTGGCGCTCGCTGGGCGTGCACCAGACGATCAAGGTGGGGTCCGCGTGGAAGACGGTGACCTGCGCGTTTATCGCCGCCGCCGATTCGGACAAGGCGCAGTTTCAATTGACGCGTTTCAAGGCGGGAACCTGTGAGATTGCCGGTCTGTCGTTCCAGAGCGGCGCGCAATCTGATCTGGACACGACGGCGCGTCTCAAGGATGGCACGGTGCCCGCGTTCAAGGTCACGGGGTTCGTGCCGCCACAGGCCCGACGGGATTTCTACCAGTTCCTGGTGGATACCGAGCGCGCGTACTGGACCGGCATGGCCCGCTTTCTCAAGGACGAGTTGAAGGCCCGGTCGGTGATTTCCGGCACGCAGCTCGGTTACAGCCCGCCGCATGTGCAGGCGGAACTGGATTACATCGACAATCATTCCTACTGGTGTCACCCGGAACCGGTCAGCAAGGCGTGGCGGATTCGCAACCTCCCGATGGTGAATTCCATGTCGTGCATCGAAGGCCTGGCCGGGGAACGCGTGCTGAACAAGCCGTACACCGTCAGCGAATACAATCATCCGTTCCCGAACCCGTACGGCGCGGAAGGCCAGCTCATGTTGCGGGCCTACGGTGCGCTGCAGGGCTGGGACGGCGTGTTTGAATACACCTACAATCATTCGCCCGATTTCGAGCCGGACCGGAACACCTACTTCTTCAGCATCGTTGCGCGCACCGACGTGCTGGCGCATTTCCCGGCCTGCGCGGCGATGTTCCTGCGGGGCGACGTGCAGGAGGCGAAGTCCACCCTCATCGCAGCGGCGGACTACGCGACGTGCTTCGACCGGTTGGTGGCCGCGAAAGCGATCGGCATGGGCATCGGTGCCGCCGGTTTCGATCCGCGGTTGACGCTGGTCCACAAGACCGCCGTGGATCTGACCGGCAAACAGGCGATGGCGTCCTCGTCGGTTGCCAAACCGGAGGGCCGGGTGCTGGTCAGCGACACGGGCGAACTGACTTGGAACACGGAACAGCCGCAGGCCGGGTATTGGACCGTAAACACGCCGAACACCAAGCTCTTCACGGGTTTCCCCAAGGGCCGCACGATCCGCCTGGGGGACGTCACGCTTGCCGTCGGCAGGACGCGGCTCGACTGGGCCACGATCTCGCTCGTGTCGCGGCGCGCGACGGGTTTTGGCGAATCGGGGCGCGCGGCGAGCATTCTCCTGGCGGCCACCGGCCTGGCGGAGAACAAGGGCATGGTCATTGACCGGGTGAACGCGCAGGAAATCTCGCTCCACGACTCCTGGGGAACGGGCCCGGTGTGCGTGGAAGGTATCCCGGCCACGGTGACGTTGCCCGCCGCTCCGTCCCGGACGCAGTGTTTTGCGCTTGATTCAAACGGCAACCGGAAAAAGAGTGTTCCGGTCGTGCCGGCCGACGGTGGCGTGGCGATGATCGTCCTGAAGCCTGAATACGAAACCGTCTGGTACGAGATCGAGATTTCAAAGTGAGTCTCCATCCGGAATATGTCAGGCTGTAACCGGAAGAAACGTTCGATCCCGCGGATGCGCACCGAGTGAACCTATGAAACATCTTCTTTCCATCTGTTCCGCGTTATTGTGGGTCGTGGGAACCGCCAGTGCTGCCACCTTCCATGTGGCGCCCGGCGGTCATGACAGCAACCCGGGCACGGTTGAAAAACCGTTCGCCACGCTGGAGGCCGCGCGCGATGTGGCGAGGAAGGCGGACGCCGGGCCGCATCGCATCGCGGTGATGCCGGGCGAGTTCTTTCTGGAACAATCCTTCGTGCTGGACGCGCGGGACAATGGGCTGACCCTCGAGGCGACCCGGACGAACTCGGTCACGCTCTATGGCGGCCGGCGGATCACCCGGTGGCAGCGCGATGGTGCGGAGTTCTGGTGCGCCGACCTGCCGGGTGTGAAGGAAGGGACATGGGATTTTCGCGCCCTGGTGGTGAACGGACGGCTTGCGGAACGCGCCTGCTATCCGGCGACCAATGCGCTCGAGAACCTCGGGACGTGGAACCTGCCGTTGCTGCCGGCGGTGGCCGGTTTCTGGGAGCGCAAGCCCACGCACGAGGAACTTACCACGATGCCCTATGATCCGAAGGACCTCCCGGCGACGCTC
>CAZAAF010000397.1:0-2229 GCA_964482575.1 uncultured Verrucomicrobiota bacterium
CGCGCCGATCAGTTCATGGAAATCGAACGGAATCTCCGCGAGCCGTCCCGCGTAGGCTGCCATCTTCGGCATGTACCGCGTCTGGCACCAGCCTTTCTCCGACTGCCACACCTTCGGGTCGCCGCCCATATAATCGCCGTAGGAGTCCAGCCCGCAGCTCGACACGATGACCTTGAGGCGCGGGTCGAAGACGGCGGTATAGACGGCGTTGTGGCCGCCGAGCGAGTGGCCGATGACGCCGAAGCCGCCGCGCTTGACGTACGGAAGCGACTCCAACAGGTCGAGCCCACGCCTGTTGTCCCAGACGGCCTTCAACGTGCCACTCTGCCAGCCGAGCGCCTTGAGGTCGGGCTGGTAGTCCGCCAGCAGCGGGTACGACGGCGCGAGCGTGACGAAGCCGCGCTCGGCCAGTTCCTGCGCATACTGGCGGTGCGGCTTGCCGCCGAGGCCGACGACCACTTTGTGGCCGAGGATGCTGTCGGTCGGATGCAGACAGAGGACGGCCGGGAAACTTGAAGCGTGGTGCGTGGTGCGTGCCGCGTGCGGAATAAGCAGATAGGCGGGGACGCGTCCGCCGGGCTCGGAGGCGTAGGTGATGCGTTGGCGGACATAGGTGCCGCAGTCGGTTTCCTCCTCCACCTTCACATCGAGCGGGCAACGCTTCGCTTTGCCGGGCAACGGGCCCATGATTTCCTGCATCGCCTTCAGGATGTCTGCGCGGCGCTTCTGCCAGTCGGCGATGGTCTTCACTGGGACGATCTCGCCGTGCGCGTTGCGGTAGATGAGAAGATTGGCGTGATCGAGGCGCGGGGATGGATTGGGTTCCGCGGCCGGGCCAGACGTCGTCAGGAGGATTGTGCCGGCCAGGAGTGCGTTGCGCAGGGGATTCATGGGATGCTCACGGGTTCAGGTGGTCGTAGAGTTCGTGGACCTTGCCGACGATGCGCTCCTCGATGTCGGGCTTGTAATCGGGCGCTTCATAACCGCCTTCCTTCAACACCCGCAGGCTGGGGATGTAGCCGCCGTAATCGTTGGAGTAGCCGGCGACCCACACGACCGCGTGGCCGGCCAGTTCGCGCTTCACCCGCAGCGAGTAGTCCACCACGACCTCCGCGCCGAGCGTGACCAGTGTCAGGTCGTCGCCCAGTCGGATGATCTGTACGGGATACTGGCGGGGCGGCGGAGTTTTCTTGGGGTCCTTGCCCTCGCGTTCCAGCGGGGTGTAGCCGAGGGCGCAGCGGATCGGGCCGCGCACCGGCCGCACGTGGGCGGCCATGGCGGCCTCGACGGCATACGCCAGGGTGCGCCCATGGTGTTGCGCGAACTCCAGCGGTTTCACATAGGGCACCATGTAATGGCGCGGGTACGGATTCTGGTCGGCGCCGCACCCCTGCATGAACATCGCCGTCACCCCCGACCGCCCGTTCTGCAACGTCTCCTGCGCGTAGCCGGCGTAGTCGCCCGTGAACTCGTAGCGCGGCACGTTGTTGGTCGTGGAGGTGGAACTGAGCGTGGTGTTGTGGCACGCGTAGCTGAACAGCACGGCGCAAAGGTTGGTGCCGGGCGATTGCACCATCAGTACCGGCACGTTGTGGTCCACGGGGCCGTCCGGGTTCGGCGCTTTCCGGGCGTTGGGATCGTCCTTCGGGAGCGCGTAGTTCAGACGGCGATTCATGGCGAACCCGCAACGCGCGTGGGCTTGGCTGAGCCGCGCGGGGGCGAGCCGGCTGATCGCGTCGTCCACGAGGTGCGTCAGCCGCTCCTGCAGGAACGCGGTGTAATGGCCGGGGGTCTTTTCGCCCTCCTTGATCTCGCGATACTCCGGCCCGCAGTGCGTGTGCGAGGCGTTCATGAGCAGGCACCCGAACGGCAGCTTGTGGTGCTCGGCCGCGTGTTTGGCCACAAACTCCCGCAGCCACGGCCGCACCCCGATGATGTCCATCGTGATGATCACCAGCCGCGTGCCTTTCTCGTCCTCCAGCGCGAGCGCCTTGGCGAACAGGTCCTGCGCGGTGCCGTGCGAAGGCGACTTGCGCGCGGCATAGCCGGCCATCCACATGTTGGTCTGCGGCGTGATGACGGTGGAGGCGACGCCTGCCTTCCAGAGGTAGTTGGTCTCGACGGTTGCGGCGAGACCGTGGCTGGCGCAGAGCACCAGACCGATGGCCAGCGATACAACGGTTTTCATGGCGACCTTATTTTGCAGAGGCGTTCTCGGCCGGTTTGTTG
>CAZAAF010000397.1:2239-4967 GCA_964482575.1 uncultured Verrucomicrobiota bacterium
GCGCCGCATCCTCGATGCGGACGCCGCTCCAGCCGTTGAGCGGCTCCTCGAGGATGACCTTGTCCTTGCCGAGCGAGGCGACGAGGTCGGGCAGGTCATAAACCTTCAGTGCGCCGTGGACCGTCGTGATCAACTGGTCGTTGGCGGCGTTGGGCGAGCGCACGACATCGGCCCACGACACCAGCGTCTGGCGGAGCGTCAGCGAGGCGATCAATCGCGGCTCCAGCGCCGCGGCGTGCAGCGCCGGGACACCGGCCATGCCGACGCCGATCACGTGAACCTTGCGCGGCGAGCCTTGGGTCTTGTAATTGGCGAGGAACCGGGCGCAGGACAGTGCGTCCTCGGTCCATAGGCCGACAAGCGAGCGGCCAAGCAGATAGGCGTCATAAAAATCGCCCGCCACGGGGCCGAACGTGCCGCTGTACCATTTCCGCGCCTTCTCCTCCGTCTCGCCCAGGCCGCGCAGGTCCACGGCCAGGACGAGATGACCCTGCCTGGCGAGTTGTTCGATCGGACCCCCCGGCGCGGCGTCGGCCTGTTTGCCTTTGCCGTGGAGATAGAGATACGCCGTGCCATCCGGTTGCGGCGGCACGAAGGCCAGCGCGGGCAGCACGATGCCGGCCTCGGGCTCCAGCACTAGCTTCTCGATGCGATATCCCGGACGATCGAGGCCGCCAGCAGACTTTTGTTTCGCGGGTGGCAGTTGATCGAGTGGGCGGACGCCGGCGACCTCGCGCACCTTGGCCATCGCCTCCGTCTTTGAATCTGACGACCACAGTTTCTGGCGGTTGGCGGCAAATGCCTTTTCGGCGGCGGCGTTCAGGTCGAACACGGAACGTTCGCCGGGCATGAGCATGACCTGGCCTTTTTCCGAACACTGGATCTCGGGGTCTTTGCGGATCGGGAAATCGGGCTCGATGATGTCGTCATCGGTCTTCAACAGCCAGCGGCGCATCCAGCGGACCGCGCCGACGCGCAGGTGGGTGCTGAAACCGTGCGGCTCATCGGCTTCGACGAGGTCCACATGGTTGGCAAAGCCGAGCCGGCTGTAGATGCGCTTGGCCTCGCGGAACGAATCCCACGAGCCAGTGATGTCGAACATGTCGCGCGTGGCAACGCACATCAGCGTCGGTTTCGGCGCGCGCATGATGACGTAATCGCCGTGCTCCATGCCGAAGGCGACCTGGCCGTAGATATTCTGCTCGCCGTCCTGGCCGCCAATCCGCGCCAGCAGGATGCGGAACGAGGTGAGGTAGCACGATGGCGCGGCGGCGACGATGCGGTCATCGAGTGCCATCAGGTAGCTGGTAAGCGTGCCGCCGCCGGAGTTGCCGGTGCAGCCGAGGCGCTTCGGGTCCACCTCCTTGCGGCTGGCGAGGTAATCCATCGCCCGCATGCCGTCCCAGATGCGGTAGGTGGCAACGTTGCGGCCGACTAGGATGGCGCCGATGCCGACGAGCGTGTGCTCGGTGGTGCTGCCCAGCGCGGCCTTGCCGCCGGGCTTGAGCACCTGGGCGCGTTCGCCCTGGCCGATGGGGTCGTAGCAGAACGCGGCCAGCCCGTTCTTGGCGAGCAGGATGCTGGCGCGCTGGTAGGTCTCGGCACCTTTGCCGTTGGTGCTGTGGCCGCAGGGCACAAGCACGCCGGGGAAGGGCGGTGTGCCCTTCGGCAGGTAGAGCAGGCCGGTGACGTGATGCTTCGGCTCGCTTTCGAAGATGACCTTCTCGACGGTGTAATCGCCCGCGTCGATGGTGCCAGTGACTCTGGCATTGAGCGGCGTGCGTTCCGGGAACCCGCCGAGTTGCCGGACGAAGAAATCGCGCCGGTCCTGCTGCCACCGGGTGACCTGCTCGGGCGTCTTGACCTTCTCGTACTCCGCCTTGCGCTTGTCGAGCGCGGCGAAGGCAGCGGTCTTGAGCCAGGCGTCGAGCATGGCGGGCGGGGCGTTGGTCCCCTTGGGTGCCGGGGGCAGGACGTTGAGGTCGTCGGCCGCGGTGGCGCAGACGGCGGCCAGGGTCAGGAGCAGGCTGATGGTTTTCATAGTCGTATGCGGGCGTAACGCAGGGCGTTTCCGGGCGTGTCGGCGCACGAGCCCAGCACGTCCAGAATGTTCGAGGGCAGGGAACCGCCACGCACCGTGGCGGTCATGAAACTGGTGAAGGGATGCTTCAAGCCGACCTTCACGGGATCGGTGTGCCGGCCGTTGGGAAGGATTTCCATCAACCGGTTTTCACTGACCGCCTGGCCTTTCGCATCGCGGCCGCTGCAGTAGTAAAACGCGAAGAGCCTGCCGTCGGGCGTGACATGGAACCGCGCATGGCCGGGAATCTCCCCGCCAACGCCTTCACCGCCGATGGCGAGCGTCTGGCGGGAGACGATCTTGTTGTCGCGGACGACGCAATGTTCCAGCGAGGTCCGAATCGGTTCGCCGGGCAGAAATTTGTCCCGCAGCGCGGGGTTGTGGACGGTGATTTTCTTGTAGAGCACGTGGGCCGCGCCCTCGCGGTCAATCCAGAGGTCGTGGTTGGTGATGTGGCCGGCGGTCTTGTCCACGTTGTCGAGCTCCAGGGGTTCGGAGAATCCGGTGGTGGCGATGGCCGGCGTCCAGACATAGAAGAGCCGGCGGAAGACATAGTCCCAGTGGCGCCCGCCGCTTTTCTCGAACTTCCATTTGCGCCATTCCTCGACCGGTTCCGTGACGTCGCCAACGGCGAGGACGTGGCAGGTG
>CAZAAF010000398.1:0-4952 GCA_964482575.1 uncultured Verrucomicrobiota bacterium
GGTCCCCTTGTAATGCACCAGCAGGTAACGCTCGTCGCCGCTGACGCCGGAGTTTTGCAGGTTCAACCGCCACGGCATTTCCATGGCCGGGCCCTCGACGCGGAAGATGATTCCCTCCCCTTCGCGGCCCACCTCGAATTTCGCCGGGCGTTTCTGCACCCAGGTGGTGCACGGCTGCCAGCGGTCCGCCAGCAACGCGTCCTTCACCGGCTCGCCCGCCATCGCCATCCCGGCGAGCCACAGGCAGAGTCCCGCAACGATTCGTTTCATGAGGTCTGGCTCCTCTCCGCTCAGGAACGCCGGATGACGACGCGCACGCCGGCGTTGGAAGCGATGGTAACGTTGGAAATCGTGACGCGGCCCGCGGCGTCCGCCGTGACGGCGACGGGCGCGGCCTCGCCGATGGTGACGCTGAGTTTCTCGCCGGGGCGCGTCTTGAACTGCTGCACGCGGCGGAGCGTCATGTCCGTGCGCACCGGGTACTGGATGCCGGGGAAACCGGCCGTGACCGTGATCGCGTACCGGTCGGGCGTGTCCTCGATCTCCTTCCAATCCATCCCGCGGTTGATCCAGCCGATGATGTCGCCGTTGTCGGGCGCGCCGTTGCCGGGATTGCGGTTGCAGGAGGCGTGGGTGAACGCGGGATAACTCTGGTCCCGGCGGAACTTGCGGAATCGCAGGAGCCACGCCTTCACATCCTCCGGCGCGTCCTTGCCGCAGGTGGCGTGCGTGCCGTTGTCCCAAAAGACCGCAAAGCCCCGCTGCGCTTCCGTCATCGCCTTGTAAAACGGCGGGTTGTTCTGCCACGGGATCGAGCCGTCCTGCCGGCCGTGCACGACATACAGGTACGGCAGGTCCTCGGGACTCTCCGCGACGAACTGGGTGCTGTTCATCCGCTCCAGCAGCGGCACGCCCTCGTTCGTCTTCAGCTCGGGCGGAATCGGGCCGGTCCAGCACGACGGCTCCAGCCGGTGCGCGCTGGCCGTGCCAAGATACGTGTAGCTGACAATCGGCACGTGCGCGTGACACGCCGCGAACAACTCGGGGTGATGCATCCCGAACGACACCGTCCCGCACCCACCCATGGAGCTGCCCGAACAATACCAGCGGTTCGGGTCGGGCTGGTAATGGTCCCGCACCCAGTTGAGAATCCAGAGATTGCGGCGCTCGGTGTAGTTGGTGGGAACGCCGCGGCCCATGAGGCTGCGGTCATAGATGTTGGAATTGTAACCGTACCAGAATGTCCAGATGGCGCAGGTGCCGCCGTCGCCCGCCTCCGTATGCGGACGGTTGATCCAGACGCGGTCCGTGGGCCGGACCACCACCGCCTCGCCCTCGACGCGCACACTGAACTTGAACGGCAATCCTTCGCGCCAGCCCATCGTCTCATCGCCGAAGACAAGATACTCCATGTTGGCCACCACGCCGCCCTTGGCATGGATGCTCAACCAGAGCGCCTTGCCCTTGCCGGCGCCGCGCGCGGTCGGCGCGCCCTTGCCCTGCCAGATCGGGTGCATCGTCGCGGGAGCCGCGGCCACGCCTTCAACGAGCGCGTTCGCACCGGCCGCCACGGCGGTATCCTCTTTGCCCTGGGCATCGGAAGCGGTGACGGCGAAGAACAACTTGCCCGGCGCGTCCTTCCGGACGGTGTGAACGAACAGGCCGCCCTGGGGATCCAGCGGCGCGCCGTCATCCTGGATGCGGAAGCCCACCGGCTTCCCGGGCGCAGATTCCTTCTTGAACGACGCGGGGTCCTCCCACCAATCCCGCGCGCTGTGCCGCTCGATGTGGTGGGCAATCCGCTTCGCCTGCGTCACGTCGTCGATGGCGTGATCGGAGAGATAGACATTGAACGTGGTTCCTTGCGGCGTCTCCGCCTCCTGCCAGGTCAGGAACACCTGTCCCTCGCGGGCGGCCGCCTTCAACCCGCTGACCGGCGGGGCGGCTTGCGCCACGCCACACACCATCCATCCCATCAACCATCCCAGCAGCACACTCCCGGCGGTTCTCGTCTTCATGGGCGGATGCTTGCAGAGCCCGCGCGAGGGGTCAAGCGGCATGCGCCGCCCGGCGTTGGAATCGGGCGGGCATCTCCATGACCGGGCCTCCGGACTTCCGGGACGAGACCCGATTCAAAAGAAAAGGGGCCGTCCCAAGAGTCCTGCGCGGGCGCGCCGACGATGAAACCGTCCCCTCTTCTATCGTTTATAGTGAATAACGGTTGTAGATCTCCTTTCTGACCGGACACGCACACAACATCTCATCCCCAAAACACATCTGGTAATGACAGGACTTGTGTTCGGCACAGTCGATGAAATGCGCATGGTTGCCTACACATTCAATCACCTTGCAAAGCGTCTCGGGGTTGGAAAGGCATGCGCAATCACGGTGGCACTGGGCCGCGGCTGCAATCACATCGTTGTCGATCTCGAATTTCATTGTTGCCTCCCACGGCATACGACAACTCTCCCTCAGTGGGCGCATCGGCCGTGCCAAGTCCTGACAGACCTTGAAAAGGGCCGCCTCCGGTCGAATTTCTCCGGCTTTACCGGACTACCCGGCAATCCTCCCGAAACGCCACCGATTCCGTACCGAGGCATTCCCCGCAATGACGCATTGCAACTGCAATGCGAATAATGACAAGGAGGCATCGCGGTGGTTCTTGGGGCCTTCTTGTTTGTGTTGGCAGGAAAGAAGAGAGGAGCTGCATCACGGTCCATCCGTGAATCCCCGCGGGCACTGCAAATGGGAGGTGCGAATTTCCGCTGGCTCCGCTATTTTGAATCCCTTGAAGCCGCGCACACATCACGGACGACCCATGAACATTCTCCGCATCTGGGCGGTGCTCCCCGCCTTCAGTCTGGCCCTGGCCGCCGCCGAACCGGTGGAGGTCCTGCTCGATCCCGGCGACAACGCCGCCTCCTGGCAGATCAATCCGGGTCGCGAATTTCCCGGCGCGCAGGGCAATCTCGCGTCCGCCACCGCTGACGGCCGGCCGTGCCTGCGCGTGGAGTACGACTTCGGCAAGGGCGGCAACTACTTCGGCATCGACCGCGCGCTGGAGCTGTCGCAAGTCTCCGAAATCGCCTTTGTCATCAAGGCCCCCGGCCGGCGTCACGGGATGATCCGCCTGCGCGATGCGTCGGACCAGGATTTCCTCGGCGGCTTCAAGATCACGGGCGACGACTGGCAGCCGGTGCGCGTGCCCGTCTCGGCGGAGGGTTTTGGAAAACACTGGGGTGGCGCCAGGGACGGCCGGTTCCATTTCCCGCTCAAACGGCTGCTCCTTGCCGCGCAGGCGCCGGGCGCGGGCCATTTCCTGGTGCGCGACCTGACGATCACCACCACGGATGCCGCGCTCCGCTGGCAACTCGGGTTCACCACGCCGCAGCCGGGCAACATTCACTTCACCGACGACCCCGCCGCCACCGGCATCATCACGGTGCGCAACGCCACCGCGGAGCCGGTCCCGACGGAGCTGCGCTACCGGGTCACCGCGGACGATGGGCGGCGGCGGCTGACGAAGAAGATGCCCCTGACGTTCGCCCGATGGGAACGGCGGCGAATCGAGTTCACGATCCCCACGCGCGAGCCGGGGTATTATCACGTGGCGGCGGAAGTTGTGTCGGGAACCAACACCCTGGCGGCGATGGAGGGCGGCCTGGCCGTGGTGCCGCGCCCGTTGAATTTCGGGGGCGACGACGAGCGCTCGTTTTTCGGCCTGCACGTGAGCGATCCCGCCGCCGCCGAGCGGATCGGCGTGAAGTGGACGCGCGTTTTCCGGCAATGGGTATGGGTGGAGAGCGTCAAGGGCCGCTGTTGGTGGCCGGATGCGACGTCCGTGGACGCGGCGCGGGCGCATCACATGCGCGTGATGATTACGTTCGACGGTGCGCCGCCGGCCTGGGCGAAAAAGGAACGGGTGCCCGCGGGCGAACCCGCCTGGCCCTTCCCCAAACCGCTGCTGCAGGCGTACGAGAACTTCATCCGCGAGGGCGTGCGGCATTACCGTGACCAGGTGGATGTGTTTGAAATCCAGAACGAGCCCGACCTGAGCTGCTGGCAGCACAACAAGCAAACTTTCGCCAGCGGCGTGGAAAGCTTCGTGCGGTTGGCGCGCACCGCCGCGCCGGTCGTCCGGCAGGAAGCACCGGGCCGGCGGGTGGCCGGCGTGGACGTCAGCGGCGTCGATTTCGATTTCGGCCTGCCATACTCGCGCGCGGTCCTGCGCGAGGTCGGCGGGCTGTTCGACATCTACACCGGCCATCCGTATGCGTCGCCGCGGTATTTCGGGGAAGGCCGGCGGCCGATGTCGCCGGACGAAAACCGCGAGGCGGAAAAACTGCAGGACGTGGTCCGCATGCTCGGCGAGTTCGGCGGCCGGCAGCGTGTGTGGATCGGCGAACAGGGCTGGGGCCTGGACATCCAGGCACCCCTGGCGGGCGTCGACTCCATGGCCTACGCCCGCTGTGTGGCCCAGGCCCTGATCGAAGCCCGCTCGGTGCCTGCGGTGGAGCGGTTCTTCTGGTTCCTCCAGCAGGGCTGCAACGAAGGCGGCTGCGAGTACGGGCTCTGGCGCGGCAGTTCCTCGCAGCCGTTGCCGGCGGCAGTGGCGTATGCCACCACCGCGCGATGGCTGCATCATGTGCAGCCGCACCGGACGCTGCAACTGCCTCCCGGGTTGCGCGGCTTCAGCTTCGCCTGTCCCGAACTCGACCGCGGCGTGGTAGCGCTCTGGACGATGGACGAGGAGTTCACCCTGAAGGCCCCGTGGCCCTCCGGCACGCGCGCCTGCGAGTTGATGGGCCGGGAGTGTTCCGTAAAACCGCTGGCAATCCGCGCCGCACCGGTTTTCGTGACGGTGCCCCTGAAACAACTGGACCCGCTCTGCGCGGCCATCGAACAGACAGTGCCCGTACCCACACAGCCGATCCGCGTGGAATCGGTTTATC
>CAZAAF010000399.1:0-4948 GCA_964482575.1 uncultured Verrucomicrobiota bacterium
CAAGACCTACATCCATGTCGAGACCTTCGCCCGGTGGCGGGTCAAGGACGCCATGCAGTACTTCCTGCGTATCCGCGACGAACGCAGTGCCCGGTCGCGGCTGGAGGACATCCTGGGCAGTGAGACGCGCAACTCCGTCGCCAAGCACGAGTTGATCGAGATCATCCGCACGGACAAGACGCGCAAGCCGGTGCAGGACGATTCGTTGAAAAGTCCCGCCGGCTCCGCCGTGCTCGGCAGCGTGGGGGCCCTGCCCCCGATCACCTTTGGCCGGTGCAAGATTGAGGAGGAGATCAAGAAGGCCGCCGAGGGCAAGCTGGCCGATTTCGGCATCGAACTGCTCGACGTGCGCCTCAAGCGCGTGGATTACAATCCCGAGGTGCTCGACCGCATCTACCAGCGCATGATCAGCGAGCGGCAGCAGATTGCGCAGGCGTTCCGGTCCGAGGGCGAGGGGGCCGCCGCCCGCATTGCCGGCCAGAAGGAACTCGACCTCAACACCATCCACTCCAACGCCTACCGCGAGACCCAGCGCATCCGCGGCGAAGCCGACGCCAAGGCCGCCGAGATTTACGCCCGCGCCTATACGCAGAACACTCAGGCGGCCGAATTTTACGCGTTCCTCAAGAGCATGGAGACCTACCGGAAGGTGTTTGCCAAGGATTCCACGCTGTTGCTGTCCACGGACAGCGATTTCTTCGGCCTGTTGAAACACGCCGGCGCCCCGGGAAAGCCCGTGCCGCCGCCCGCCACCCCTGTGCGGCGCTGACAAGGCCCGTTGGCGGCTTCGCGGCGTATTCTCCACGAATTTCGCCGCCTTTTCCGTTGACGGGGGACGGCGTCACTCATAGTATCCACGCTCCTGCTTTTTAGGGAAAGCGGGTGTAACGAACATTATTAATTCAGGAGATAACATGGCAATTAAAGTAGCAATCAACGGTTTTGGACGCATCGGCCGCCTGGCCTTCCGCGCGTTGGCGGAGAAGGGCCTGATCGGCAAGGACATTGAAGTCGTTGCCGTTGGCGATATCGTTCCGGCAGACAACCTCGCGTACCTGTTGAAGTACGACTCCATCCAGGGCGCGTTCAAGGGCACCATTTCCTCCAAGAAATCGGCCGCCGACAAGCCCGAGGATGACGTCCTCGTGGTCAACGGCAAGGACATCAAGGTCGTCAGCGCCAAGACCCCGGCGGAACTGCCGTGGAAGGCGCTCGGCGTGGATCTCGTCATCGAGTCCACCGGCCTCTTCACCGACGTCGAGAAGGCCAAGGGCCACCTCGCCGCCGGTGCCAAGAAGGTCATCATCAGCGCCCCCGCCAAGGGTGATTGCCTCACCGTCGTGATGGGCGTCAACCACGACAAGTACAATCCCGCCCAGCACCACGTTATCTCCAACGCCTCCTGCACCACGAACTGCCTGGCGCCGGTCTGCTACGTCCTGCTCAAGGAAGGGTTCGGCATCGAGGAAGGCCTGATGACGACGGTCCACTCCTTCACCGCCACGCAGAAGACCGTGGACGGCCCCAGCAAGAAGGATTGGAAGGGTGGCCGCAGCGCGTCGATCAACCTCATCCCGTCCACCACCGGCGCGGCCAAGGCCGTCGGCCTGGTGCTGCCGGAAGTCAAGGGCAAGCTCACCGGCATGGCGTTCCGCGTGCCGACCCCGACCGTCTCGGTCGTGGACCTCACCGTCCGCACGGTGAAGGAGACCAGCTATGCCGAGATCAGCGCGGCCATGAAGAAGGCCAGCGAGACCTATCTCAAGGGCGTTCTGGGGTACACCACGGACGAGGTCGTCAGCAGCGACTTCATCCACTGCGAACTGTCGTCCATCTTCGACGGCGGCTCCGGCATCGAGCTGAACAAGAGGTTCTTCAAGCTCGTGAGCTGGTATGACAACGAGTGGGGTTATAGCTGCCGCGTCAGCGACCTGGTGAAGCTCATCCTCGCCAAGGGCCTGTAATCGGCGCTCGTTCGCCTGAAAAACTGTAATCGGTTCCGCCGGGCATGCGCATCTGCGTGTGCCCGGCGGTTCTGTTTTTGGAGGGGGATGACACCGTGCGGTTAAAGCAAGCCTCGCGGAATCGTTCCTGCCGGGCCAATTGCGGTCTTGGTATTGCCGTGCCTCCGGGGTTAAAAGAGCGGGGTTATGGAACCGCTCCGGCTGGCCGCCATCGACATTGGCACCAACACGATCAAGCTGCTTGTCGCCGCTGTTGAAAGCGGCGTGCTCCGGGCCCTCCACGAAGACAGCCAGACCACGCGCTTGGGCGAGGGCGTGGCGAAAACCAAACGGCTCACCGCCGAGGCCATGGAGCGCACGGCGGCCGGCGTGGCTGCCTTCGCCGGCAGGGCGCGGGAGATGGGCGCGGAAAAAATCCTGGCGGTCGCCACCAGCGGCGCACGCGAGGGGAAGAATACCGCCCGCTTCCTTGCGCGGGTGAAGGAGACTGCCGGCCTCGATGTCGAGATCATCAGCGGCGAGCGCGAGGCGGAACTGATTTTTGCCGGCGTCTGCACCGACCCGGCGCTGCGCCGGCAGCGGCTGCTGGTGATGGATGTGGGCGGCGGCAGCGCGGAAATCATCGCCGGCCAGGGCGGGCGAATCGAAAAACGCGAATCCGTCGCCGCCGGCGCTGTGCGGCTGACAGAGCGTTTTATCCACGACGACCCGATCTCCCGGTCGGAACTGGACGCTCTGCTGCAGCATGGACGCGAACTCGTCCGGCCTGTGCTGGCGCAGAGTTCACCGGAGGACCGTGTCATGATTGGCACGGGTGGAACGATTACGACGGCAGCGGCCGTGGACCAGTCCCTCACGCAGTTTTCCATCGAGAAGATTCAGGGTCACCCGCTGACGCGGCAGCGGCTGGCTGAAATCCTGGAACGCCTGCGCGTCCTGCCGCTGGCCGAGCGCCGGCAGGTGCCGGGGTTGCCTCCCAAACGCGCCGACATCATCGTGGCGGGGCTGGCGATGTACGTCGTGGCGATGGAACTCGCCGGCATCGACGCGCTGTCGGTCAGCACGCGGGGGCTGCGGTCCGGCCTGCTCGCGGAAACCTGCGGATGGCTCACGTGAAACGACGCGGGTCATGGATCTGGCGGAGCTGGCCCGGCGTCTGGCTGTGGCTGGCCGGCCTGTCCGGGTTGCCGGCGCGCGAAGTATCCATCACCCTCCTGCACACCACGGATTTGCACGGGCATATCCAGCCGGCCGACATCACGTATCCCCCGGAGGACGCTGGCCGCGATCTCGGCGGACTGGCGCGGTGCGCGACGGCGATCAAACAAATCCGCGCCGGCACGCCCCATTGTCTGCTCGTGGACGACGGCGACACCCTCCAGGGCAGGGCCGACAGTTTCATGAGCGGCGGGTTGATGATGATCCGCGCCTTGAACGGACTGCATTACGACGCGTGGGTGCTGGGCAACCACGAATTCGATTGGGGGCTGGAGAAGCTCGCGCGATGCGTAGATGCGTCGCGGGCGCCCGTCCTCGCCGCGAACATTCGCTGGGATGATACGGCGCCGCCAGTCATCACGGGCCGGTTGCAGCCGTTTGTGATCAAGGAGGTGGAGGGAGTGCGCGTGGCCATCCTCGGCCTGACGACGCCCGGCATCCCGAACTGGAGCCGGCCACGGTTGATTCGCGGACTCAAGTTCGATGCGTCCGTGGAAACGCTGCAACGCATTCTGCCCGAGGTGAAGCGCCGGAAGCCCGACATCATCGTGCTGGCGGCGCATCAGGGGTTTCGCGTCGTGCCGGACGATCACGCCAACGAAATCCGCGACATCACCGGCTGGTGCCCCGAACTGGCCGCCCTCATCGGCGGCCACACGCATCGCCGGGTGCCGGAAATCATGGTGCACGACATCCTGTACTCCCAGGCCGGGCATTCGGGCCTTTGTCTCGGACGGCTGGACCTGGTTTATGACACCGACCTGCATCGCCTCGTGCGCCGTCACGCGCGCCTGATTCCGATGGACGCGAGCGTGCCGCTGGACACGGAGACGCTCGCGCTCACCCGGGCCGATCTCGATGCGGCCCGCTGCGAAATGGCAAGGGTCATCGGCAAAGCCGCGGAGGATTTTACGGTGGCCGGTGCGCCGTCGCGCGAAACGCCCGTGCACAATCTGCTGTGCGAGGCGATCCTCGACCGCTGCCGGCGCGCGGGCCATCCCGCGGATGTCGTGATTCACGGCGTTCTGGATGCGCATGCCGCATTGAAGAAGGGACCTGTCACCATCGGCGATGTCTGGTCGTTGGTGCCGTTTGAGAACTTCATCGGCGTCTTCGAGGTCACCCCGGCCCAGCTCCGCGAAATTCTGGAGGAGGATGCCGCACGCTACGGTCGCGAGCACTTCAGCGGTGTTTACGGCATCAAGCTCGTGCTGCGGGTGGGTGCGCCGGCCGGGCAGCGGGTGGTTTCCATCGCCGACCGCGACGGTCGGCCGTTCGAGGCGGGCCGGCGGCTCCGCGTGGCGGTGAACAGTTTCGACCTGGCCGGGGCCGGCACGCGCAAACCCCGGCTGCGGGCCCTCGCCGATGCGCCGGAGGCGAAGCTGGCCGAGGTGGACGCTCTCGTCCGGCAGGCGGTGATCGATTTCATCACGGAGAAAAAGGAGATCACGCCGCAGGTTTACGGATGGTGGCGCACCGGTGCGGCGCGTTGATGGCGTTTCCCCGTCAGTCCGCGGCGCGCACGAAAAAGCTCGCCAGCGTATCGCCGTGCCGTTGCTGGCGGTTGGCCTGCCAGGCGGGCGGGGGCGTCAGCACGTCGGTCTTGTAATGCTCGAGGACGAACCATCCGCCCGGCGCGGTCAAGGCCGCCAGGTCGGGGTTGTCGAGGAGCTGTTGCGCCAGGGATGCGCGGCCTGCCTGTTTCGCATACGGCGGGTCGGCCAGCACCAGCGTAAACGGCGGATCGCCGGTGATCTGTCGCAGGG
>CAZAAF010000400.1:0-4003 GCA_964482575.1 uncultured Verrucomicrobiota bacterium
CGAACGGCAGGGTATTTCAAAACTGTGTCTGGAGGCCGCGCCACAGGCGCGTCTCCATGAACCCGCTTGGTATTTCAAGGAACAAACGGCTGTCCACCAACCTTCGCACGTCTCGTCTGCTCGTTTTCATCGCCGGCGTCGCCGCCGTCGTTTGGTTCTCAGTTTCAACCCTGCCGGTTTCGCGGCACGGCACTACATGCACGTCATGCTGCGCGGACCTCACACTGCAATTCGATTTTCAATTTTGTGACAATCTCGTCGTGGGTCTTGTTGACCTCGGCATCGGTCAGCGTCCGATCCGGCGCCCGATAGGTCAACGAATACGCCATGGATTTCTTCCCGCTCGGGATTGTCTTGCCACTGAATATATCAAAAAGTCGGATGCTTTCCACCAGATTCTTCCGGCAACGCACAAAGACCGCCATCACCTGCTCATGCGTGACCGCCGCGTCCACCACGAGCGCCACGTCCCGCTGCACTGACGGGCATTGTGGCAACGGCTTGTACGCCTTCGTCCAGCGCGCCACCGCCAGCACCTCGTCCAGATCCAGTTCCGCCAGCGCCACGGCATCGCGCAGGTCGAACTCGCGTCCGAGCTTCTCCTGCAACACGCCGATCTCACCCAGCGTCTTGTTGGCAGCCTTCACCAGGACCGATTGCGCGAAGATGCGCCCCGGCGTCTGTTGCGGCTCAAAGGCCACCGCCGGGACTTTCAGGCGGGCCAGCAACGCCTCGACCGCCCCCTTCAGATCGTAGTAATCCGCCTTCGCGGCCAGCGATTCCGCCTCCCACGCGTTCGGCGCGCGCCCGCCGGTGACGGCCAGCGCGAGGGAACGACGTTCCTGCGGCTTGCCGCCGCGCGCGGCGAACACGCGGCCAATCTCAAACAGGCGCACATCGAGCGTCTGGCGCGCGACGTTCGTCCGCAGGTTTTGCAGCAGGCCCGGCAGCAGGCTCGGCCGCAAGATCGACAAATCTTCATTCAGGGGATTCTGCAGCCTGACCTGCGCAAGGTCCGCCGCCAGCGGCGTCAACGCAGCGGTTGCCGGCGCGGTCAGTGTCTGGTTCACCGCCTCCTCGCATCCCGCACCGTTGAGAATCTGCCGCACCAGATTCAGGCGGTCATAGGCCACGTCATACCGCGACACCGACGGTTCGGCGCGCGAGACCACGGAGGGAATCTTGTCGAGACCGTGAATGCGCCCCACTTCCTCAATCAAATCGGCTTCGCGCTTCAAATCCACGCGGAACGTCGGCACCGTCACCTCGATCCGGTCCCCGCTTTCGGACGCAATGGAGAGGCCGAGATTGACCAGCGCATGTTTCACTGCGTCGGGCGGCACTTCCACCCCGATCAACTGGTTCACGCGGCTGAAACGGCAGGCAATCGTGCGCGGCGGCACCGGCGCGCTCTGCGTGTCAATCACGCCCCGCGCCACCTTGCCGCCTGCCAACTGCTGAATCAATGAGATCGCCCGCCGGCTGGCCCAGTCGCAAATGCCCACGTCGCCGCCACGCTCAAAACGGTACGACGACTCGCTGCTGAGACCGGTGCGCTTGGACGTGCTGCGGATGTTGGTCGGCTGGAAATAGGCGCTCTCCAGCAACACATCGACCGTGCCGTCGTTGATTTCACTCTGCCGGCCGCCCATGACGCCCGCGAGCGCCACGCCCTTCTGCGCGTCGGCAATGACCAGCATCTGCTCGTCGAGGACGCGGTCCTTGTCATCCAGCGTCACCAGGTGCTCACCCGGTTGCGCGCGACGCACAAGGATCTCATGCCCCGCCAGCAGGTTGTAGTCGAAGGCATGCAGCGGCTGGCCCACTTCCAGCAGGATGAAATTGGTCACGTCCACGACGTTGTTGATCGAGCGGATGCCGAGTTTCTCCAGCAGTGTCTTCAGCCACGCCGGGCTGGGGCCGATCTTCACGCCGCGCACGACGCGCGCCGTGTAGCGCGGACAGAGCGCCGCGTCGTCCACACGCACCCTGGCCAGCGTCTCCACCGGCTCGCCCTCCTCGGTGAAAGCCACGTCCGGCAGTTTGATCGGATTGCCCGTCAGCGCCGACACTTCGCGGGCGATGCCGATAATGCTGAGCAGGTCGGGACGATTCGGCGTGATTTCCAGGTCATACACCGTATCGCCACCGCCGAGCACCTCGCCAATTCGCGCGCCCAGCCGCGCGGCCGGGTCCAGGATCAGCAACCCATCCACCTCGTCCGGAACGCCCAGTTCCTTGCCGGAACACATCATGCCCTGGCTCTCCACTCCGCGGAGCTTGCCCACCTTGATCTTGAAATCGCCCGGGAGCACCGCGCCCGGCAGCGCCAGCGGCACCTTGTCGCCCACCTTGTAGTTCTTGGCGCCGCAAACGATCTGCCGCTCCGTCGTGCCGTCGGTGACGCGGCAGACGCTGAGGCGGTCGGCATTGGGATGCTGCTCGCTGCCGAGCACCTGGGCGACGACGACCTTGTCGAAGTTCACGCCGAGGGATTCGATGCCCTCGACCTCGATGCCGCACATCGTCAGCTTGTCCGCCAGTTGCGACGGCGACCAGTCAAAGTCCACGTACTGCTTCAGCCAGTTGTATGAAATCTTCATTGCATTCGTCCGTAAATGAAGCTGGAACCTTAGCGACCCCGTGCCACGCCCGCAAGTGTGGTTTTACGCAGCCATGCCGCACCGGTGTCGGGAAACACCTTCCGCTCTGGAAATCGGCTTGGCTTGGCACCGTCCTGCGCGGTAGATGTTGATGCGTCGAACGCCGGACGGGACATGACAAACCTCAACCGCATCGCGCTCCAGACAGTCCGCGTCACCAGTTGGCCGTTGTTGCTGCTGGTGGCGGCGTCCTTTGTGACGGGCTACATGATGAGCAACCGCTACGGACTGGCGGTGACGGTGAAACCGGAGAAGGCGTTGATCCTCCACAAACTGCTCCACATCCCCCTGCTCGTGGTCCTGGTGCCGCATACGCTCGCGGCGGCGTATCTGGCGTTCAAGCGATGGGGATGGATCAAGTCGTAGCGCGGCGGCCGCCCGGCATCTTCAGAACGACATCCGGCAACTGATCTGGGCGTAAGGCGCCGGGTTGTTGCTCCGGATGTACATGTGGGGATTGCTGAACTCGAACTCCCGGTAGAGCATGCACCCCGCCTCGGCCTCGACCGTCAGCACGGGCAACGCCCTCCACGACACCCCCGGGCCCGCCCGGAGTTCCATGAAATCGAGCATGGCCTGGTTGGCCCGGGGATCCATGCCGTGGCTGGTTGCAAAATTATCCGCCAGCCGGTAGGTGCCCCCGAGCATCCGGCCGCCCAGATAAAAGGTCACGCGCTTGTTGAGTTCGTACTCCACGCGGGGATTTGGGAACAGGAGGTTCAAGGTCCATTCATCCGCAAACTTCCACCGCACACCCGCCGCCGGCACGAGCCAGTAGCGGCTGCGAACGTCCACCCGCAGCCCCAGGAACCACTGGAGATCCGAGTCCACCAGATACGAGCCACCGAGGAGCAGCGGCGCGTTCACATCGCACCAGCTCAGGTCCTCGAAATCGCTGTACACACCGGGCGCCAGTTCCATCCGCATGAGCCAATGCTCGTCAATCTGGTAATCGAAACCGATGAGGGCGCTGATCTGCTGGAGCGTGTTGGGCAACGGCGCATTGCCTGGCAATCCGAACGAGATGCGTTCCCAGTTGAACCCGGTGCGCAGGAGCAGGTCCTTCGTCAGCTCCGGCGAGGCCACAAACTTCACGCTGCTGTTCTGTTCGCTGACATAGCCCAGGTCATGGCCGCCCGTATGGGCCTTGGAACCCGCGGCAAAACCGTAGTCGGCATCGAACGTCATGCTCAGGTCCGAGGTCCTGGCGGAGGTTTCCCGGGACTTGGACTCCACCGTTCCGTCGGCGCCATGCGCCGGCGGCAGCGCCACGCAAACCACGACCATCCATGCGATTGCAAACGCCTTTTCTGCTGAAGTTGTAGCGGGGTTGCATTCTA